>CAZFMU010000019.1:0-16248 GCA_964520165.1 uncultured Salinarchaeum sp.
CTCCGCTTCCAACTCTTCGATTCGCTCTAATTTCCGCTCCAGTTCGGACTCGAGACGCTCGACTTTCGCCGTTAACAGCCGATTCTTTTCGCGAAGATGAGCCCGGTTCAGGTCATCAGATCGTTCGTCGCTTCTAGTAGAATCGGCAGGTGACTCCGATTTCTCGTTAGTTGTATTCTCTTCGGGCATGACTCGCTCGCGCTCGTGATTTAGACCCGCGTCTTCGATGGCTTCCAGCGTCTCGTTGTAGGTTTCGTAGCCGGGGAACCCCTCGTAGGTTCCATCCTCTCCCTCACGATCGACGAACGCATCCTCGGGACAGATTTCAAGCGCGACAGCCGCTTTCCGAACGGCCCAGAAGGGCATCTGGTCGTAGGTTCCGCCGTCGACGCGGTCTGACCCGGCCTCCGGGACCCACACCGGAATGTCGTAGCCGGCGCTCCGCAGTTCGTCGACGGCCGCCCAGTAGTCCTCCCCATCGAGGTCCGCATTAGCCTCGGAGATAATCCCCGTCGCGAGCGCCATCAGCTTCGCCGGCCCGCCGCCGGCGTTCACCTTCGAATCGCCGAAGGTGTTGGCCTGTTCGTCGACGAAACAGGACTGCCCGCTTTCGCTGTGCCGCCAGCACGGGTCGAACTGCGGCCGCGGCTGGTTTGGATCCGTATCGTAGGCATCGCTCGCGTAGTGGCGGGCGATCTCGGCGATGTCGATATTGTCAACGGCCTTGTAGACGTCCTCTTTAAACGGCGTAATGGGCCGGCCTTCGAGGCTGCCATCGAATTCTGCCAGCCGCTCCTCACGTCGCTGGAGCGCCGCCTCACGCTGGCGCTCTCGCTCCCGTTCGCGCTCACGCTCCACTTCGACCCATGCCTCCAGCGTGGCCTGCCATCCCCCGTGGTCCGCATAGAGGTCTGGCCAGAGTGTCGCGACCAGCGAGTCGACGCAGTCCGTGTGCTCAACCCGCGTGAGGTCGTCGGCCCAGCTGACCGCCTGCTCGATGAGTGCGTCATCGACGGTCTCGAATCGACGGAATTCGTAGCGGACGTCGTCGGTCGCAATGGGCGTGACGACGGCGTCGTGGTCGGCGTGAACCGACAGCGGCGGCTTGTACTGACGGTTCTTGTTGTTCACCCAGTCGGGCTGGATGACGTCGCTGGCGCCGTCGACGTGTTCGTTCACACGCACCTCTGCCTCGTGGAGCCACGCGTTCGAGCGGTCGAGAAACGCGTCGAACACTCGTTCGAGCGCATCCGGATCGTCGTTGAAAAGATCCGCAATCGGGAGCGTGGCCTCCGGAGCCCCAAAGATGTACGCGCCTCCGACGGAGTCCAGCGCATACACTGCCTCTCGCGTGCCGTAGAGCGTTGCATACTCTTCGATATAAGCCTCGAGCGTACGCTCGACGAGCGCCTGTGTCTCGGCATCGAGGTCGCCACGCTGCGGCTTGATGTCGTCGGCGAGGTCAATATCGCCCCAGGCCGGCACCGCTCGGAGGTCAGCATATCCGGGGGTTGGGGACTCATCCTGCCAGACGGTTCTCCCCTCGGACTCGTCGTAGTGACAGGGTTCCCACCGTCGAAAAGCCGCCGGGGTCTTGTAGGTGGTGACGGCATAGAGCGTCCGGTCGAGACGGTCGTGGATCTCGTCGTAGTCGCGATCAAGACGGGCGACCCGCCCGCGCTGCGGATACCCCGCCTTGATGGTCTCAATGTCGTCGTGGTCGCGCTTGATGTACCACCCGACAAAGTCGTTCAGGCCGATCGTTGGATAGTCATTGACGGTTGCCAGCGCCTCGTAGACTGGTTTGGCGCGACGGTAGTGTTCGCGGATGGCCGACTCGGAGAGCGTCATTGCGTGTACTCCTGCACCTCCTGAGTGGGAGTGAAACGACTACGCATTGGCATCACTTGCTTCCCCCTGGTCGCCGTCGTCGCGAAGCTCGATCCCGACGTAACAGCGCTGTACCTTGCCGTCCAGCCACTGCTTGTCACGCTCGAACTGAGCGTGGTCGCGAAGCGCCTGTGTGAATCGGTTTTTCGGCTTCACCTCGTACGCTTTGGCTGCCGCAAACCGCTCATAGGCGTCGTAGACCTCAGCGACCGCGACGACCCCATCATCGGATTCGGTGAGCCGGTCCTGAACGAATGTCCGCATCCCGTACGGGTCCGCTTCGTCGTCTTCTTGCGCGTCCGAATCGGTCGAGTCACTCGGAGGCTCCCCTGCTGGATGGAGCGTCCCGTCCTGGATCGCGTCCACGAGTGCCGGAACGCCGGTAGCCGTCTCCGTGTCCGGCGTGTGGATGCCGAGTGTCTGGTCGTCTCCGATCGTCGCAATCGCGTATGAACGCTCCGTATAATCCGGCACGGGTAGATCGGCACTGGGCACGAACGGCCGCTTGACGGGCACCCAGTCCGATTCGAACGCCTCACGTGACTCGTAGGACTCGGGCAGTTCCCCCGGCCTGAAGACGGTGTAGGTCTCGCTCTCGGCGTCGTAGCTGTACGTCGCCGGGAACTGGTCTTTCGACACGGCCTCAAAGGAGTCGATCCGGGCGTGCTGGTCTCCGGCATTATCCTCGAGGACGAACGCCCCATCCCGTTCGAACCAGCGGGTGTGGCGACTACCACCGGTGGCCGGTCGGACGGCCGTCACCCCATCCGCGGCTCGCGCCCCGCCGTTGAATGTGACGTTGTGGTTCATTGTATACAGCCGCGTTTCCCCAGATGCAAGCTGATTTCGCGGCTCGTCAAGGATCTTCGCGAGCCGATTGGCGATGTCGGTGGCTGGTTGATCGTCGTGGTCTGCTACGACGAACAGCGGGATGCGCTTCTGTTCCTGGGCTTTCCGGAGGTTCGAGAGGACCTTCGCTGGCCGGACGTGGGAGGTGGTTTCGACTTCGACTTGGAGTTCCCAGTCGAGGTCTGAATGCGTCGCGACGGCGTCGGGGCGGGACGCCCCGTTTTGATCCAAGACTTCGACGGAGAACCCCGCCGTAGCGAGCGACTGCTCGACCGTTCCAAGGACTGCATCGTGGTGCTCGCCCCCACCGGTCGGTGATGTCGACGTGTCGGGCGTGGCTGCCTGCTCACCCCGGTCTGTGAGCCGACACTGAACCGACGACGCCCCGTCCGGGAGATCCACCTCGATGAGCGAGGACGCCTCCCGCACCTCCGGTAGCGTCTCGTAGCCCTGTTCTTCGATGGTGTCTTCCTCAATGCGCGAAAGCAGTTCCTCGTCGACGTTCTCAACAGACACCCAGCCGTTCGTCTCACGGACGTCGTTCGACAGCTGGACAGCGCGGATCGAACGGGCCATCGCGACTTCTAGCGGCAGGTCATCAGCGTTCTCGAGCGCGACGTCAGTCGCAGCGTCACGACTTTCCACGGTCGTCCCGCCGGCCACCCCGTACTCTTCGCGGGTATGCTCGTGGACGACCTCTAAGGCGTCTTGGAACCGTCCTTCCTGCGCCCCAGTTAGAGGCTGCTCGCTATCGGGATGTCCGGGCGGAATCGGGAGGGGTTCGATACTGAACGGGTCCGGGCCGGTTTCGCCGAACTCCGGACTCGGGAGTTGCGCGATCCACTCGCCTCGCGGGAGCGAACTAATTCGATTCTTGAATTCGACGGGATCCATCGCCTCGTGGGCAAGGGCCTCAGCCATGTCGGCGTCGACGGCGATCTTCCCGACGAGCGGACTGCCGATGTTGTTCAAGGTATTCAGGTAGACCTCGCGGTTGCCGGCTTCCTTCATCTGTTCGGGAAACTGCGTCACGAGTTCGATGGACAGCTGGAACTCCCGCCCCTTTTCAAGCAATGTCGTCAGCGTGTCCGAGACGACGACCGACGACGCCTCGTCGATGAGCAGGTTCGCCACGTAGTCGTCTGGCTTACGGGCCAGCTCCTCCTTGTCGCGACGCTTGACAGCATCGTAGAGTTGTGTCAGGATGACGCCGGTCATCACGCGAGCGGCCTCGTCGCGGAGGTCGCCCAGATCAAAGATGACCACTTTGTCTTCGTCGAGGAGGTCACGGAAGTCGAACTGTGACTCGGTATTGCTGAAGATCCGCCGGAGGTGAGCGTCCTGGGTGATGTAATCCATCCGATTGCTAATACCGCTCACGACATTTGCGAACGTCCGTGGGTTCGAACGCAGATGTCGTTCGAGCTTGTCGGCCACTTGCGGATCGCTTGCCTGCGGGGCCTCCTCCGGCGCGGCGTCTGGCGGCCCGGCGGCGTGGAACTGTGTGACCGCATGCTCAAGCTGATCGTGGGTGAAGTAATTGACATCCTCGCGGAAGTGTCCGTTGTCTAGCCCATACTCCTCATCGTACATCGCCTTGATGAGGTACTTGATGAGCGTCGGCGCAGCAACCGCTTCCTCATATCGCTCCGGCCCCATCACGAGCTTGATGAGTTCCTCGTAGTGGTCGGCCTTGTCCTGAATCGCGTCAACGCGACGGACTCCATCCTCCAGCGCCGGCGTGATATCGAAGAACGCGAAGCCCGGCAGGATATCGGGCACCGCGAAGTGGAGGACGGTCTCCTTGAGATCCTCCGTGCCGAACCGCGTCGCGTGAGCTCGCATATAGTTCTCGGGGAGGTTCCCGCCCTTGGAGTCGATCAGGAACACGGGGCCCGTGGTCTGGTTGTACAGGGAGAGTGCGTCGTTGATCAGCGCGACTGATTTGCCGGCGCCGCTCTTTGCAAACCGGCCGACATGGAACGGCAAGAGATGCGGAGGAATTCGTATCGGTTCCGGTGTGGGCGTGCCGTCCTCCCCGAGTCCACGACCGATCGCCATGCCACGGCCGGTGAACGCCTCCATGTGGTCCTGTGACGGCAACGGGAGTGGAGTCCGACTCTCGGGTTCAGCGTCGGACCCACGGCCGCCTTCAGTCGTGAGATCCGTCGCCGGCGGGACGACCACAAAATTCGCCAGCTCAGCCGGTCCGAGAACGAGATCAGGGCGGGTTTGTCGCCAGTCGCTAGCGGTCCTCAGGGTGGCGTCGACGACCCGCTGAGCGTGCGTTCTGGCCCGATGTCCGCTGCGAAGCCCTCGCTGGACACGCTTTGGCTGAAGCCGATAGTGGGGCCCGTTTAGGTGGTCGAACACCGATTTGATGTCGTTGAGGCGCGTATCGACACGTTCGTGTTGTCGATCGGTCGCGACAAGCGCGAGCGCCCGCAGATTCACCGTGAAGGTGTGCTGGGGCTCTTTCTCGTCAATTGCCTCAACGCGATCGCGCCCTCCGATATCGAGATACCGACGTTGGCGCCCGGTGTTCGAGGGACTCGGGACTTCGTTTTCTGTATCACCAAGCAGTTCCCCAAAGAACCAGTCGACGACTCGGTCCTCGCCCTCGCGAAGCTTTCGCTGGCGCTCTCGTGCCTCATGCGTCCAGTCTGATTTTCGTTGAAAGAGCACTTGGAAGGCAAGCGGGTGTTCGGCCCGGGTCAGCTGATCGATGAGTGGCGCGAGTGGGGCCCGCGCGTGATCGTCATCGTCGTCTTCCGTATTCGTGAATTGGGGTAATGTTGTCATCCAGTCTTCCCGCCGGGTAGCCTGTCCGTGCCAACTGATTCCAAGTGGGGTCGTCTCGTCGACGGTTGGATGCGCGGGGGCGGGCTGGTGATCGGCATCGAGTTCGGAGTCGGACGGACCAGCCGCTGTGGACGCGTCACTCGAATCAGCCTTGCACAAGACTTCGTCCTCGGCCTGCGACAT
Source organism: uncultured Salinarchaeum sp. (assembly GCA_964520165.1). Lineage (GTDB taxonomy): Archaea > Halobacteriota > Halobacteria > Halobacteriales > Salinarchaeaceae > CAZFMU01. Next base: position 5,725 of record CAZFMU010000019.1, read on the forward strand.
AGCACTCTCCGACAGCACACTTCCGCCATCACCGACTGGTTCCTGCCCTGTCGCATCGAAGAGCGTCCCGGGCTCTGAATCCGCATGCGGGTCTCCGGAGGATTCCGCAGCTGTCTTGGGGTCCCTTCCATAGCTATCGTCTCCCCCGGGACTGTGGTCCTGAGACGAGCCTGTCTTCGATGGGAGTAGCTTCGTTTCCAAGTCAAGGGTAACCCGCTCGAACCTGACGGTCGGAGGATACAGCGTCCGGAGGCGTTCCTCGAAAGCATCCAACCGGCGGTCGGCCCCGTAATAGAACTCGACCGGCTCGTCTGCCCCCTCACTCACTGCGAGGAACTCGAACACCGGGGGCGGATCGCCAAAGGGACCGATACGTGCGAGAAATCCGTCGTTGCCGGCGTCAAGACCGTGGAGGCCGGCCAGCTGACGGACTACGGTCTCCGGCGCGAGATCGCTTCGGGAAGGAGTGATCCGGATATACTCGTTGCCGTTAGCCACTGACGGGGGCTGCTCAGTCATCCTCCGGAGAGGTAGTGCTCGTTGGTTCACCGCCGTCGGCACGCGTATCGGCGGGTCGGTTGTCCGGATTTGTCACGCTTGTCGTCGGTTCGGGCTCGAACTCGGCCACGTCAGCAGCGCCGCCGTCGATGACGTGGGCCTCGTAGTCGCTCGCCCGAATGCGGAGTGGGAACCAGCCCTCCTGATCGATCCCGATGAGGGCTTCTGAGTACCCCTCTTCGTCTTCGCCGGCTTTGGCCGAGGTAACCCAATTGACCTGCCGCTCGCTGAGATCGAACCACTTGGCGATCTTCTCTTTTTCTTCGTTTACCCGGTGTAGGATGGTCAGCGAACAGAGATTCGCGATCGTCCGTGCCTCCGGGGTCAATGCAAACTCACCCCCCGTCTGCGTGATGAATTCGAGACTCAGATCGAAGTGACGACTGTGGCGAACGGCTGTTTCCAGAAAGTCCAGCGAGACGGCATCGTTCATGAGATAGTGCGCCTCATCGATGCAGAAGACCACCCGCTTGTCAGTCTGCTTGACCCGTTCATAGACGCTGTTGAACAGCACTTGCATCATCAGGCTCGTTTCTGCTCGACCGCGAGTTCCCTCCTCCTGGTGGAGATCGAGATAGATGACCTTTGATTCAAGATCGAACTCGGAAGGCCGAGCCAGATTCTCGAGTTCGCCGCCCTCACGGAACGACGGCCGAAGATCCTTGAGCAGCGACTGAGCATCATGTCGGACCGCCTCCTGCTCGCCGTCGGTGACATAGCCGTACTCGTCGGGCGCGTCGATGATCGCCTCAAGAACAGCAATCACGTCGCGGATGGTGGGTGACTCACGCGTGTGTGTCTCCGGATCACGGGTGATGCCACGTGTCTCGTAGGCCTCCTGCACCGCCCGTCGGAGCGTCTGATTGCGTTCACCAAGTGGATGATCGGCGACGTGTTCGAAGAACGTCGCGAAAAAGGTCATCACCCAGTTAATCTGCTCACCCCACGGGTCGATGTCATCGACCTCTTGCAGCACCTGATCGGGCGTCGGCTTGATCTCCAGCGGATTCAGTCCACGCCGGCCCCCGACCGTGATCCGCTCGCCATCAAGTGCCTCGTTGACGCCGGCGAAGCCCCGCATCGGGTCGAGCATAATGATGACGGTGTCCTCGTCAAACATCGCCCGCCGCACCAGCCGGAGCTTCGTTGCGAAGGATTTGCCGGCGCCAAGCTGACCGATTACCATCATCGAATAGCCCGTTTGTCGCTTGAACCGGTCGAGGATAAGCGGACTCGAGTTCAGGGCGTACGTTCCATATTCGATGCCGGGTTCGGCGAAGGCCCCGGACACGAAGGGAAACATGGCTCCGACTGCCCCGCCGAGCATCGGCGTTTTGCTGTCGAGGGTGGCGTCAAGCTGATCGAGGGCGATCGGACTTGCCGCGGTGAACGTTTCCAGCTGTGACCAGCGCGGTGTTATCGGGGTTAGATTTGCCGGGGCCTGCCGTGCTGTTGTCAACACGGACTCCGCGTCTATTTCTTCCCGATCGTTACCACGAACTGTGAGATACATCGAGACATTGAACGCCTCCATCGTGGTGTTCCGGAGGACATCGTACATCTCCTGGTGGTCCTCCAGATCCCGCTTGACACCACGGGCGCTCGCGCGATGCTTCTCGGTCAGATACTCGACGTCGGCTTCGAGATCCTCGATTTTGTTCTCCAAGGAATCCAAGGTTGCTCGGGCGTCTCGGGGTTCGATGTGGATGCTGATGTCGGTCTCCTGGGTTTCGGCCGCCGATGCCAGCTTTTCGAGGAACCCATCAATCGGGGCATCGGGATATTCCCCGATCCAGAGGCTCTGCGCCCACCGATCATCAGTCTGGATTGCGCTTGGTGTGCGGGCGATGCTTGAGGGCGAGATAATGGTCTGATGAATCTCAGGGATCGTAGGGACCGCGTCGTCTGTGGCGTCGTATTCAACGGCGATCGACGATGGCTCGGCATCTGCATCCGAGGCTGCGGCTGCCTCGTCGGTTGTGGCTTCGTCGTCGGTGGGTTCTGTCTGGGTCGAGCCGATGAGCGGGAACAGCTTTCGGATCATGGTGTCGAAACGATGGGGGTCGTGCGGAGGATCTGATCGGGCCTGCCGTACGCAAGGTCGGTGCCGCTCCAGTACTCTGCGATGAGGCGCGTCAGTTCGGTGGCCTCAACAGACCGTGTATCACAGCCCTCAATTTCCCGGAGTCCACGCTCAATGCGGCGCCGCCGCTCGTCCAGCTCCTCAAGCATGGCAAGCTGTTCTTCCTTTTCGGACGGTGCTGTCCAGATCCGTACGAGAAGCCCGATCAGCGGCACCTCAGCGAGCTTGCTGAGCAGACTGGTCCGCTCGTAATGGACTTCCTCGGGACGAACCGGAATCAGCACATAGTGGTCACGAATGGTCATCTGGCGCTGTGCCAGCTCCCGCTCGTACCAGTCGACGTAATGGGTGATGAGAGCGTGGAGGTTCTCGTTGGCCTTGACATCCGGATCACTCAGACGGTCTTCGTACCGTCCGACGTACTCATCCGCCGGGAACGACTGTGTGGTGGAGTAAATCTGAATGGGGAACTCGACGGTCGTGTTGACGAAGTCCTGGAATGCCGCGGCTTTCTGCTCCCACTCCTCATCGGTTGCCAGCGCCATCGTCGGCGGGAGCACCTGTACTGCTCCAACAAGTGCTCCATCCGTTCGCTCAAGGGCATCGTGGTGTGGGTAGACCTGCTCGACGTGTGTGTATTCTTTTGCCTCCTCGTGGGCGAGTTCCGTCTCACTGCGGTGGAAGTTCACAAACAGGCTCAGCCAATCGAGACTGCTGGTATAGCTGGGCGTGAGGTAAACGAAGAGGCCCCCGAAAGCGATCGCAATCGCTGCCAGTGGGATCGTGAGGGCGGAGACGGCAACGCCGCGCACGGTGAGTGACGAGGGAATCACCACCTGCGTTACCAGCACCACCAAGACACCAGGTAGCCCGGCGACGGCGAGATCCGTCAACGAGTACTTCCCAAGGAGTTGGGTATCGGTACCAAGCGATTTTGGAATCCGCTTCGCAGGATCGGATGCCGAACTCATGCTGATCACTGAATGTATCGTGGCGAGTCGTCGTCTGGCTCAGTCTCTCGGTCATGGGACGGTGGCTCTCTGAGTGTATCTTCCCGCTCGAACCCACGAGAGTCCTCAGCACCGCCGGTCTCCCTTGTGACGGTACCGCCGGTAGTGCTCCCACCACCTCCACCTCCGGGGCCGTCGTTCCCGCCGCCATCCCGTGTGATCACATCGCGAAGCCGACCCCCGGCTGTATTGAGCCGCTGCCCGGTGGCGTGGGCTCTGGAACCTCCGGAGTCCAAGACGTACTGCCCTCCGGCCCTGACAGCCGGCTCATCGCGCATCCCACGAATGAAGTTCCGACTCTCCTGGGTGGCCGTTTGTACCTGCTCCCGGCCTCGTGTCATCCGCCCTTGCGCCCGCTCGGCTGACACGTGCTGAGCGGCTCGGTCAGCGATAAAGAAGAGCGCACCTGCCTGCCAGAACAGGACAAACGGAGACACCACCGCGAGAAATGGAATGACAAGCGCCGTCAGCCACGCTCCAAAGCCCCCTGCTGAAACGCCGAAGCTTGTGCCAAGAATCTCGCCTAAGCGGAACAAGAGGGCGACCGGCACCGTCATGAAAAGGAACGGTACGTAGAAGCCAGCGAGCTTCTTCATAAACTTTGAGGCCAGCACAAACGGCCCGACACCGGGAATCCAGAAGACGATGAGTAGCGGCATGAGAAACACAAACAGGTAGAGCGCGAGCTGTCGAACCAGGTAGACGAGCCCGATCAGTACAAATAGAAGGAAGTTGGTTGACAGCGTGACTACAATACCCAGTGCGCCCATGCCAGTGAATGATAGTGTCTGAAAGAGGGAGATCTCCGATACGGTTGGGACGAGAAAGCCTGCTAGTGCATCCATAAACCGGAGCGAGAGCGCCGCAATCCACCACCACGAGAGGATTCCCAGCAGTCCGGCAAAGGCCCGTCTCTTGAGTTTCGATCGATGGTACCCGCTAAACAGGTGGCTGGTTGACTCGAGGAAGATGATGATGCCGATAGCTAGCCCAAATAATGAGAGGGAGAGTGGGACAATAACCTTCCAGTAGTACTCGTATATACCGGGCCACACTGCATTTGTCGGCTGGCTGAATACCGCATCTGGGTGTGGCGTTCCCACCACCGTCTGTAGCACAGCATCGCCATGACTCTCGATAACTGCCTCAATCGGGCTAAAGAGGACTTTGAGCAGCTCCTGTAGCGCATCCACGATGACATCCCCAAGAGCCCCATTATCGCCGTTCCCGTCCGCCTGGCTTACAGCCGGGTCAGTCTCGGTACTCAACTGTCCCGTGCCGCCACCAGCAGACTGTACGGCCGGCTGAAGTACGCTATGCACTGGCGTCACCCCCCTCCAGCAGTTCAACCTGGACATCCTGGCACGGGTGCTGTAAGGCACCTGGGTCGTCGACATGGACGCCACCGGAGAGTTGTGCCCGCACCGGCTGTGCCACATCGCCGTGAGGCGTCTGCACGACGACCGTCAGCTCCGCGGTGGCCCCTTCACAGGAGATGCCGTTGTTTCCATCAACCACGAGGACGCCCCGACGCTTCAGAAAGTCACGTGTCGTCTCCGGTGGGAGAAACTCTTTGTCTGGTGCTGGCTTCGCAAACGTCGTATCGACGGGTGCGTCTCCATCGATAACTGCGGGGGCATTCCGATAGGGGGCATTCCGGAAGCCAATATTGTACACCCACGTAGGGCCCGTCCCGGTGTTAGTGACTGACACAACGAGTCGCCCCGTACTGTAGCCCTCTTCTTCATCGACTTCTGGCCGGACATCGGCAACCTGTACCGCGGGCTGTAGCTCAATTGGCATCGACTCGGATGCGGGCTCCGTTACTGCGATCAACTCATACTGGCCGGCCGAGTACGCTGTTCCCGTCTTCGACATGAGCTGGAGTCTAGCTTCCGTGGCGCCCTGCGCGACACGGGTTTCCTCGAACGTGGCTCCTTCCGGGCCGATCAGATTAAGACGGGCGACATCGTGGTCATCAGCCAGCTTGACAACGAGATCTGTGCCGGTGAAGTGCAACGCCTCAATACCACTGTCTGATGGCGGTGTCGTTGCGTTGGTCGGCGGGTCGGTCTGGGAGTTGGACTCGCCAGAGGTACATCCGGCTATCCCTGTCAGGACCCCTGCTCCAACCCCGGTTATGAAACGCCGCCGACTCCTGCGCCACGTCGGCCTCCGGCTGTCGGAACCAGTCTGGTACTCAGACATTATAACGACCTCCATGGGGGCCAGATTTCTAGGCCGGTACTCCGATCAACCAGAAAGGTGGCGAGGAGGAACAGCGCCACCAGCATGCTGATCTGGAACAGTGCCGATGCGATTCGCAACGTGGGGCCTTTGAGCATGACTGTCGTCGAATCTCCTGTGTAGCCCGGTGGCGTGTGCCACCAGTCTCCGGGTTCGTACCGCGCCGTGACCCCGCCCGGCGTTCGCTCAATGGTGGTCGTCACCGTTCCATTGGCATTCGTGTTCACGCGTTCGCCGTTGATGATAACAGCGCCGCCCCGACGAGCGGTGTGAATCGACGTACCGGTCGTAGCATCGTGTAACGTCACTCGCACCGTCACCGTATCTGTGGTCTGATTGAGCACCGTGAGCGTCAGATTGCTCTCGTGAATCGGGATCTGAATAAACTCCTCTGCCGGACGGGTCGCTTCCACACCGCGGACGAGGCCCCACGCACGAATTGTCGCTGGCTGCTGATCGGTGCTGGCGCGAGTCGCAATTCCATAACTCGCAGTATATGGCTCCGTGAGAACATCCAACTTCACGTCCGATGGAAGGGTTGGCGGTGCTGTCGAGGTCCCGTAGACATCAAGGATCGTCACGTTCTGGCGGGGCGACGGAGTCGGTCCCGTCTCGATGGGATATGCATTCACCTGCAGCGGATGCAGCGGTGAGTGAGTGGTCCGCTGTTCGTTGTCTGAACGGTAGACCAGCGTGTCCCAGTCGTTGTCCCGTGCCGAGTAGAATCGCCAGACACCACGGACATCACCGTTTGGCAGCTGGTAGCCGAGCCAGGGCTGGTTTTTGTAGACCACAAGCCCAAGGTCGCCGTTGGGATACTGCGCAATTGATCCGGACACCGTGAGATTGTACGTTGTGACATTGATGCTATCAGCCACGGTGACTGTCTCGGTAGGATAGGAGATGTGCTGCGTCCACTCGGTGCAATCGCCGTCATCGTCATGCTCCGTGCAGACTTCGACCTCCTTGATCAGACGGACAGAGATATCGGCTTGTAGCGTGAGCTGGTGACGGTCACCGCCGACGCCATCCATCGAATACGACAGGGCCGGGGTGTGTGATCCCGCGGTGGTGGTCTCTTCACGCTCATCAACGAGCAGCCGAGTTGTATCGACCTGATGGCTTGCGAGACGCCAGTAGACCCGGCGGTCATCGGCAATCTCGTCAGGCGGCACTACCACCCGATAGTCGACAGTACCGCGAACCGTCCCATTGGGGGCGACATAGAGCGGCTGCTTAGCTGGCGAGAGCCGGGCGCGAGTGGAAGGCTGGACGCTGAATACCGCAGTATACGCGTCTCTGATGAATCGCCCACCGGTACGCTCCGCATCCGGCGGGTGAATGGACACCGTGTGATTGGTCGCAGGGAACTCTTGATGGTCTCCGCGGTTCCACTGTTCGACAGCCTGAGGCGGCGCATCAAGCGGAATATCCGTTCTGTTTGCCAGCTGGGCGACCGATGTCTCTTCCTGTGGCCCTGGCGACTCTGCCGGGCGATCCTGGTCGCCCGCCCATAGCTTGTGGAAGGTAGCGTCCGAAATGCCATGGTCCGTGCTATTCGGTGGATCAGCGCTGACCGGGACGACGCCTCCTGAGAGAGCGATGGCGATGGACATGATGAAGGTAGCGACTACCACACGGTTAGAAACCACAGCTGGTTCCACCGACCACGACATTGTTCAGGATGAACTGGACGATCTCTGCCCCGAGCGGGGCAACAATCACTCCCCACAGAAGCCCCTGGTTGCGGACGGATTTCATCTCCTTTTTCCAGTCCGATCGGCGGGTGAACGGAATTGCGACGGTTGACCCAAGGGCGAGTACACCACCAACGAGTGGACCTCCGAACTGGATAATCGTGAAGATATTCTGAATAGTATCGGCCATCTTCGAGTCACAGAACGCGCTCCCGGGATCCGACTGTGCAGCTGCCGTCCCGACGATGAAAATCGACGAGAGGAGTATCAACAGCAGCAGACTCACCAATCGATGGACGACATGGGTGACGGCGTCCGATCGAGTCGTCTGGGGAGTGTGCTCCGTGTGACTTGGGGGTTCACCAGCGGAGGCCTGTGCACACATTACCAATGTGCAGACGCAGTACGCTCAAAAACAGTTAGCAAATTTTGAGTTCTCCAAAGTCTCCAATATCTCTAGAGAAGTTGCGATTCTGCTGGAATATATACATCCGCTGCTATCTTGATCTAAGCAATGGCAGATACCGATGCGGCGGATGGGTCTGACTCTGCTGATGCCGAGGACGACGTCGTCCAGATTCATCTCCGCCTTCCGGCGGACAAGTATGAGTGGCTTCAGGAGGAGCTCGATTCGTTTACCAGTGATACTGGACGGGTGCAGTATCTCATTCAGTTTTACTCTGATTGTAAGGAAGAAGCGACTGTGTTGAAGTGATCTGTGTCCGCTGCGTGGGCCGACTCATACCTGTAGGGGCGCTACGATAAGAAATGGCCGTTGTCCGCCCTCGTAGTAGTACTGCTTGATTGCTGTTACATCATCGAATCCTTCGGCATCCTCTGGGAGGGTGATCGTCCGCGCAGACGCATGTTCGTGGATCGAATAGATGCCCAGTTCGGCGAGATGCTCACACTCAGCGACACTCAATGCCTGACTGACTTCCGCGAGCATCTTTTCGACTCCTGAAGTGGACTGGTCCGCTGTATCATCCGCGGAATCTGTGTTGCGGGAACCGGTGTGAGCCATGCTATATTTGCACACAATAACTACTCATATACTAAATACTAACGGTTGAACAACATATATCAGATCCAACGGTTGTGCCGATCGGCGCAGTCTAGGACCGATCAGTGCAGGCCTGCCCGTTTCACGCCGATGTGTTCGGTCGTGTCTTCCAGAGCATCAATGGGAGCAGGGTAGCACGAGTACATGTCTTGAGCACATCTTAACCAACAAAATTCACAACCGATGGGAGGTCTGTTGGTTAATAGAGAGACGCGGTAGATACTCCTCCCATTTCCTACTCAATCTCGATGACCTCGCCCTGGTCCTCGTGGAGGAGCTCGCGGAGTTCTGATAGCAGCTGCTGTCCTTCCTCGTATAGCTCCCGCCCCTCAGCAAGCGAAACTTCGTTGGCGTCAAGCTGGTCGACAATCTCTTCGATGCGGGTCATTCGGCTCCTGATCTCAGAGTCTTTCGCCATTGTCTAGATCACCCCCAACCAGAGTGCCGTCAGCAGCAGCACCAACAGCAACAACACGAGAATTGCAGCCTTGTAGTAGACCGGCGGGAGCCCCTCGCGAGCGGACGCCTTCTCGACTGCCTCGGCCAGTTCCTGTTCGTGGTCGTGCGCTTGCTCGAAGGTTTCGTAGGCGGCCTCCAGCTGTTGTTCTAGCGGTTCAATCTCGCTGGCGAGGAAGTCATTCCGAGACTTCGCGATGTACTCGCCGGCGGCTGTCGGCGTGATCGCGACCATATCCGCAACCCGATCCGCGATCAACCGGTCGTCTGTGTGGCCGATGGCCGTGACGATCGGCGTGTTTGCGGTGACGATTGCTTCCGCAACCTGCTCGGTATTGAACGCCTGAAGATCCGAATCACTCCCTCCACCGCGACCAACGATGATCGCATCGACATCCTCGGAGCGGTCCAGATGGTGAATTCCGTTCGCGATGGACGCTGGTGCCTCCGATCCCTGAACGGTGGCATCCTTTACGATGATATCGACGGTGGGATCACGTTCATGAATCGCAGTTTGAATATCGTAGCGAGCATCGCCTTGGAGTGATGTAACAACGCCAATCCGCTCCGGGAACACCGGTGGACGTTGTTTCTGCTCCTCGTCGAACCAACCCCGCTCCTCAAGTGTGCGACGTAGCTGCTCGATGGCCGCCGCGCGGTCGCCGTCGCCAACGACAGTTACCTCCTGTGGCTTGAGGTCGATTTTCCCGCCCGCAATCCAGTAGTCGATATCACCCTCAAGAATGACTTCGGTCCCACCCTCAAGCTCGACGTCCATAGCCCGATAACGGTGCGCCCAGATCATACAGGGAAGTTTGGCGTCACCGTCGGTCAGGGTGAAATAGAGCGCCGTGCTGTTCTGATGGAGGTCAGTCACTTCCCCGGTACAGCGGACACTCTGGAGAGTGGGCGTGTCATCGATAACCGAGGCAATGCGGGTGTTTAATTGGGACACACTCAGGGCTTCTGCGGTGTCAGGTGCTTCCACCCGCTGTTCGGCGTCCGAGGTGTCCGCCATCTCTCTGTCAAGCTTTCAGCGAAGCTGCATAAAAAGGCTATCCTCCCGAATTAGAAGGACGACCAACAGAATTATGATATCAAGTGACGTCCTGCATGCATCTCAATACATGCCATATCTATACTATCCTCAGGAGATTGGCCGGAATTATTATATGTTATTAGTAACAATCAAAATCCATGCACGATCTGAATGGGTTTCAGCGGGATCTAATGTATGTCATCGCCGGGCTGAACGAACCGCATGGGCTCGCAATCAAAGACGAACTGGAGGCATATTACGGGACAGAAATCAACCACGGCCGACTCTATCCGAACTTGGACACGCTCGTTGAGAAAGGGCTCGTTGAAAAGGGGCAGATCGACCAGCGGACGAACTCCTATACCCTGACT
>CAZFMU010000020.1:0-4005 GCA_964520165.1 uncultured Salinarchaeum sp.
CAACGGCCGTTGAGCACCTCGAAGCGGACACATCACTAGGGATTGAACTCCCGGTCGTCCACCTCAACGAGGTTCTTGAGGCCGAGGGACTCCACACGGGGCGAGACCCCGACCGCGGCAGCCTGGTTGCCGACATTGATGCCATCACCGACTACCTTGCAGACTACGACGACCTGCTCGTTGAATCACACCTCGCACACCATCTGCCAGTTGATCGCGTCGTGGTGTTGCGCTGTCACCCCGCGGTCCTCTCTGAGCGACTGCGCGAACGCGGTGAATCCCGGGATACTGCCGAGGAGAACGCCGAGTCCGAGGCGCTTGATGTGATCCTGAGCGAGGCTGTCGAGGAACACGGGGCATCGAACGTTTATGAAATCGAGACGACTGATCGGTCTCCGACGGCAATCGCGGCGGCGATTGCGGCAGTGCTCACTGGCGAGCGCGAACCGGCCGTTGGGACCGTCTCGTACGTCGAGTATCTCACATGACCCTCGATCGCTTCCGACCGCTGGCTGACCGCGTCCTCGATCCGATGGCCGGCTTTGCCGATCGGATTGGTATGACGCCCAACACCGTGAGTGTCATCGCCTTTGGTGTCGCGGTCGTCGCCGCCGGGTGTTTTTACCTGGCGCCCGGCCAGCGGTGGCTCTACGCCGCTGGCGGGCTACTTATTGGCCTCAACGGCTGGCTGGACCTGCTCGATGGCGCACTCGCCCGCGAACAACACACCAGTTCGCCGGCCGGTGATCTGCTTGATCACGTGCTTGATCGGTATGCGGACATCGTCGTGCTCGCGGGGCTAGCGGCCGGCATCGACCGGTTCGCTCTCGGCTTTGCCGCCGTCACGGGAGTCTTGTTGACCTCGTATCTCGGCACACAGATCGAGGCCGTCGGCCTCTCGCGTGCTTACGGAGGACTCCTGGGCCGCGCAGACCGGCTGGCGCTGATCGGCGTGGTTGCGTTCCTCGCGATCCCGCTTGCAGAGCCGATGTACGGGCTGACGGTCGTCGGGTGGCTTCTCGTCGTCTTCGCGATTGTCGGACACGTGACCGCCATCCAGCGGTTCGTCGGGGCGTGGGGCGACCTTCGGTAGGCGCGGCGCATCATTTAACCACGACGGCCATCAACCACCACGTATGGTCCAGTGTGAGATGTGTGGTGCCGAAACGGCGAACCCGACGACGATCAAGGTCGAAGGTGCGGAACTGCAGGTCTGTAGTGACTGTGCCGAGTTCGGCACGGAGGTCCAGACCCAGGAGTCCTCAAGTACGTCGACGAAGTACTCGACGAGTTCGTCTGGGTCAAGCGATACCGGGGGTAGCAGCACCACCAGCACCACGAGTAGCGGGAGCCCCAGCCGCCGTTCGGACATGTTCGACGCCGTTGACGAGCTCGCGCAGGACTACGACGACCGCATTCGTCGGGCGCGGGAGAACCACGGGCTCAGTCAGTCTGATCTGGCGAACGAGCTCAACGAGAAGGCCAGTCTCATCCGGAAGGTCGAACGCGGTGATACCCTCCCTAGTGACTCTCTCCAGCAGAAACTTGAGCGGTACTTCGACATCTCGTTGAGTGCAGGCGGTGGCGACGAGGACACCGACTGGGACTCAGAGGTTGGTCCCGGGAACGTCACGCTTGGTGACGTCGTCGAACGTGGCGAGTAGTATTCGTCGGAAGTCCGGCTTCGTGGACAACCATCCGGCGTACCTGTTCGCCTGATCCCCCGCTGCTGGTTGTTGATTCTGACCTCATTTTCCTGGCGTTCGGCCACGCCGAACCCCCTCCGCCGACACGGCGCACTCGCAATCTATATCCTCGCGGGGCAGTGGTGCCTCGAATATGCACGTTCTGGTCAACCTGAAAGCCTACGGCTGTGATCCGGTATCGATCGCTCAATCCATGGCTAACGTCGAGACGCCGGCGGGAACGACCCTCGGGATCGCCCCGCAGACCGCCGCCATCGATGCGGTCGCTGACGCCGATGTCACTGTCTGGGGACAACACGTTGATGGCATCGACACGGGCAGTCACACCGGCCATCAGCTGGCGGAGAGTCTCGCCGCCGCCGGTGCGACCGGCACGCTGGTAAACCACTCCGAGCGGCGACTCACCCTTGCCGAACTGGACGCAGCAATCGAGGCGGCGGAGCGCGCTGATCTCAAAACGATCGCGTGTGCGAACACCCCCGAACAGGTTGCCGCGGTGACGGCACTCGGCCCGGACGCCGTGGCGGTTGAGCCACCGGAACTAATCGGCACCGGTACCCCCGTCAGTCAGGCCAATCCGTCGATCGTCGAGGACGCCGTTGAAGCGGCCGCCGCGGTCAACCCGGAGATCCCCGTCTACTGTGGCGCGGGCATCTCGACGGGCGAGGATGTCGCTGCCGCCGCCGAGTTGGGTGCCGAGGGGGTCCTGGTCGCCAGCGGCGTTGCCAAGGCCGACAATCCCGCGGCGGCTGTCGCGGATCTCGTTAGCGGCACGGCCTAGAGTCCGCGGACAGGTACTTTTAAGCGCTTCCGCAGACCTGTTATGATATGGTTCATTGCGATCTTCGGAGGTGGGATACGTGAGCGCGGCCGCCCTGCAGGACCTCTCTGAGGACGAACGCGCCGGTCTTGAGTTGGTCCGCGAGTCCGGCGGGATCCACCAAAGCGAGTTCTGGAAGGAACTTGGCGTCTCCTCGCGGAAGGGGAGTCGGATTGTCTCCTCGCTGCTTGAACAGGATCTCATCCGCCGCCGAGAGACCGTCTATGAGGGGCACAACACGTACTTTCTGATGCCGGCGGCTCGTGATCTTGACTTTTCGCTGTTGATGGCCGGCGACATGCTGTCGCCATTCGTCGGCGAGGAGGAGGTTGATCCCCAGAGCGACGCCTTCTCGCAGTGGATCATGAACCTCGTCTACGAGGAGTAACCCGGGGAGCGGTGTGGGATCCGGTGGTCTTTTGCCTCCGCCACGCGCTCATACCCACATGAACGAACGGGAACTTCTCGCCGTCCTCTCGGAGGATGCCCGCCGATCGACCGCGGATATCGCTCGGATGCTTGATGCCGACGAGGCCGAGGTTGCGGCGGCCATCGAGGATCTTGAGGACGCCGGCATCATCCAGGGCTATCAGGCGATCGTTGACTGGCGGGCGGCCGAGGATCAGCGCGTCCGCGCCGAGGTCGAGTTGAACGTCGCGCTCGACCGGGAGACCAACTATGCGGACATCGCCGAGCGGCTGGCGCAGTTTCCCGAAGTGGTGTCCCTCCAGTTGGTTTCCGGCGACTTCGACTTCCTCATGCGTGCGGAGGGATCCTCAATGCAGGAGGTCTCACAGTTCATCAGCGACAAGGTTGCGCCCGTCCCGGAGGTCACCCAGACGGTTACCCACTACGTAATGAACACCTACAAAGAGCGCGGTGAGTCCTTCGAGACCGACACCGACGACGACCGACTTTCCGTCTCGCCATGACGACCGAACAGTTCACCTCGGCCTTTGAGACGGCTGACCGCGTTGAATCGGTACCGCCCTCGGGGATTCGCCGGTTCTTCGAACTCGCAGAGGAGGCCGACGATGTCATCTCGCTGGGCGTCGGTGAGCCGGACTTTGCGGCGCCGTGGGCAGCTCGCGAGGCGGCGATCGATGCGCTTGAACGCGGACGGACCTCCTATACGACCAACCGAGGCCGCAAGGAGCTGCGCCAGCGCATTGCTGAGAACGCGGCCCGTCGGTACGATCTTGCGTACGATCCAGACGCTGAGATCATCGTCACGACCGGCGTGAGTGAGGCGCTGGATCTCGCAGCGCGAGCGCACATCAACCCGGGCGATCAGGTGGCCGTTCCTGAGCCCACCTACGTCTCTTACCCGCCGACAATCGTCTTCGCCGATGGCGAGCCATTGGCCGTACCGACGGCCCAAGACGAGTTCAAACTCACCCGCGAGGCGCTTGAGGCGGCCGGTGCCCAGGATGCCGACGCGTTGCTGTACTGCTATCCGAACAATCCAACGGGGGCGAT
>CAZFMU010000020.1:4105-15643 GCA_964520165.1 uncultured Salinarchaeum sp.
CCCAGGATGCCGACGCGTTGCTGTACTGCTATCCGAACAATCCAACGGGGGCGATCATGACCGAGTCGGATCTCGAACCAATCGCCGCCTTCGCCCGGGAGCATGACCTGCTGGTCTTCGCCGACGAGATCTATGCGGATCTGACCTACGGCGAAGAACACACCTCGATCGCAACCCTTCCAGGAATGCGCGAGCGGACGATCGTTTTCAACGGCTTCTCGAAGGCCTACGCGATGACCGGTCTCCGACTGGGCTACGCAATGGGCCCCGAGGATGCTATCGCGGCAATGAACAAGGTCCACCAGTACACGATGCTCTCGGCGCCGACGACCGCCCAGGAGGCGGCGATTGAGGCGCTTGAGACCTGTGATGATACCGTTGAGGAGATGGTTTCGCGGTATGACCGACGGCGCCAGTTCGTCCTCTCGCGACTCGAGGAACTCGGCCTGTCGTGTTTCGAGGCCAAGGGCGCCTTCTATGTCTTCCCGGAGGTCCCGACCGATGACGCCGAGGCGTTTGCTGAGGATCTCCTGACCGAGGCCGGCGTGGCCGTCGTTCCGGGTGGCGTCTTTGGTGAGGCCGGTGAGGGCCACGTCCGGATGTCCTACGCGACGGGACTGGATGAGCTTAAGGCCGCCTTTGACCGCATCGAAGCCTTCCTCTGACCGGCCTCGGGGGACAACGCCCGTTCTTTCGTCTATTGGCCGCCGTGTCGCTGTGGTTCGCCTGAACCGGATGGTGCTTGCCGCGGTATTATTAATTTAGATTCCAAAAATATTATCGTCAATCGGACGAGTCTTTTCTGTGCGTCATGTCCACGTACCTGGCCCTCGGCAGTCACACCGTCGAAGCGAAACAGGAAATCACGGCGATGCCCGACTGGCACGATCGGATGGCCGATCAGCTGGCCGACCTCGGCGGCGAGCTGCTTGAGGTGTATCACGGCAACATCCTCGAGTACGACGCCGCCATCGTGTTTGAGCTCCCGTCTGATGTCCCCGGCGAGCAGGCCCGGCTGTTGCTTGAGGACGACGGTACACACGAGTTCGTCGTCTCGGAGGTGTTTTCCCCGGCCGAGTACGACGACCTCGTCGCCGCGCTCGAATAGGACGCGTTACCGATCGGCCCACGCAACCATCCGCTCGTACAGTGGGTCCGATGTCAGAGCTGTTCGGTCGCCAACGAGCACAAGCGCCCGCTTGGCCCGGGTCAGTGCCACGTTGACCCGTCGGTAATCCTCGAAGATCGGTCCATCGAGGTCATCGGTCGCGACAAAGGAGACGATAATAATCTCCTTGCTTGAACCCTGAAAGCGATCGACAGTGTCGACGACCACCGGTGCGTCGAGGGTGGCCTCGATGGTCGCAACCTGTGCCCGGTAAGGCGCGATCACGCCGATCACCTCCGGCGGGACACCGGCGGCGAGATAGGTGTTGATGAGCTCGGCAATGGCGTCGGCCTCGCGCTGGTCCGTTCGCTCCGCAGCGTCGCTGCCCGGATCAACGAATCGCACGGTATCGCGCGCGTCCGCCGGCAAGGCCGTTGGATCCACGTCGTCGAGATCCCCGACTGATCGGCCGGCAACCGCGGGTGTAGCCGGTCGGAGCTGGCCGTCGTAGAACTCACGTGAGGGAAATGCCTGGATGCGCTGAGCCATCCGATACTGTTTGTCGAGTGTGACTGCCACCGATGGGTAGGCGTCAATCAGCCGTTCGAATAGCGATGTCGAGAGATCGCCGTCGACCGGGGCCGATTCGGGCGTCTCGATTGTCGTCTCCTCAGCCTGAACCACCGGCGGCAGCTGGTGGTGATCGCCCACAAGGACGAACCGGTCGGCCAGTGCTATCGCGGCGAGCGTCTCCGGCTCGGTCAGCTGTGAGGCCTCATCAACAACCGCCACGTCGAAGTCCTGCTCGCGCATGATCGTCGATCCACAGCTGGCGGCTGTCGCTGCGACAACCGGCGTTTCGGCGAGTGCCTGCGCCCGATCCCCCGGATCAAGGGCCTCCTCAAGACGGAGGTCCTGCATGTCCTCGCGGACGCCGGTGCTCGATCCTACCCGGACCACCTCTTCGTATCCTGTCTCGCGAAGTGCCTCAAGCGCGTTGTCGACTGCCCGGTTGGTAAAGGCCGACAGGAGGACGCGGTTTCCACGCTCGATCAGTGCCCTGACCAGTCGGGCGATGGTGTAGGTCTTGCCCGTGCCCGGTGGCCCATGGATCAGCGCGCAAGGATCGGCGCCCAGCGCGGTCCTGATTGCCCGGTCCTGCGCCTCGTTGTTCGACACGAACGCATCCTCGACGGCTGCCGTCGTTGGACTCGCCCGACCCATGATGACGTCGGCATGTGCCTGTTGACCCCGCAACACGGTGTCATGCAGTGCCGTGAGCATCCGGTCGACGCCGAACTCCGAGGGATACTGATCGATCCGGACGACCTCCACGGGCACGTCGGCGACGAGCAACAGTTCCGTGGCCTCAAGACGCTCGACCCGTGCGAGTTCGGCCTCGCCATCGATCGGATCGCCGTCACTCGCCAGCACGAGATCACCCTCGCGGATGCGCGAGACGGCGCCATCGGGGTTTTGCACCCGGTGTTCCCACCGCCCGTTGGCGCGTTCGTGTGTCTCAACGAGTTCGAGGTCGATCAACGCCCGATCGGTGTCGGCCCGCTCGGCGGCAGAGTGCTCCCACAGTCGGCGGTAAGCGCGGTGGACGGCTCGACGCTCGTGTTCGATCGCCCGGTAGAACGTCTCGAAGTACGCCCGGTCAGCGGCCGGGAGCGGCCGGCCGAGAGCCCCCGCCTTCGACTCCTGATCGAGCCGGCCGGCAACGGCCTGGCAGGTGTCTTGGACGAAACAGCGATCACAGTCGGCATCGGCCTCATAGCCGGTGGGCACGCTAATGTCGAACTCCATGGCGGCGAGGGCGTTGCGCGCCTGGACGACGAAGGCCAGCAGCCCATGGCCGATCGAGAACTCCTTGGCGGGTGAGCGGTCACCGCTGACATCGCCCTCAAGGGTCGCGTTCTTCGTGTACAATAGTACGCCCGTGTCGGCGTCAACGCCGCGTTCGCGCAGTAGGAGTGCGTAGCACGTCGCCTGGACCTTGTCGTGAAATCGTGGCGACGAGCGGGTGTTCTTGCCCGTCTTCAGTTCGACGGGCATGCCACGGCGAATGGCGTCGGCCCGGCCCTTGATCCCGAAGCGATCGCTGATGAGCAACTGCTCGCTCCGCCAGTCGTCATCGGTTCCCGGCAGGGTGGTCTGCTCAAGCCAGGCGCGGATCGCCTGGCCGTGCTCGCGAACGGTCGTTGTGATTGCGTCCGGATCGGCCCCGAGCAGGCCGATCTCGAGGGCCGCCTCCTCGACGCGATCTGTGACGGCAGTATCGAGCGGCCGGCCGCGCAGCAGGTCGCCAAAGACCTCGTGGACGACCGTCCCGACGACAAGCGGTCGCGATATCTCGCTTCCATCGAGTTTCGAGAGGTAGTACTGTCGTGGACACTGCACCCACTCGCGAATGTCGGTGACATCGACGAGAAAGTCCGGCTCGACGATCACGAAGGAGTCGCCGGTTGTCGCGTACGCGTCCGCGGTACCGCGCTGTCGCGGACTCGTCACTGCGAGGTCCATTCCCGGTGTGAGGTACTCAACCGTCTCGGCCCATCGGCCCCACAGCGAGACCGTCAGTGCCCCCTCGCGCCGGCGGAGTTGAACATCCGCGACCGGACGCTCGCCGTTGCGTGTCGTCACCTCGCGTTGGTCACCTACCGCGACGACGGTCCCCCGAAGCACATCACGCAGGCCGCACCAGGCGAGCAAAACCCTGTCGTTCCGCCGGATCCCGGTGGCTTCTTTGTCGATGACTGCCTGACAACACGATATGAAGGTGCGCGACTGGCAGGACATCCTCCAGGAGGTCGCCGACAAAAATGTCGAGCCGGCCGGCTGGCGAGCCGTCGGTGGTGACCGCTCCTCAGGCGTTGGCGAGGAACTCTTTCTGGCGCATCCGGCCGTCGGCGTCTACCAGCTGAAGACCTACGCGAAGGATCCGTTCACCGTCAGGGGGGTTGGCTCGCGGGTCGCCCGGTCGGTCGACGAGGACATCGATCCGCTGTTGCCACAGGAGGAGGCCGGCCGGTTCGCCGTCCAGACGCCCCCAGAGTCAGAATCCGATGTCGAAACCCGTGCCACCCGGCTTGAGTCGGTGCTCGAAACCCACGCCGAATCGGCTGCCGAGGCCGATCCCGATGCCGTCTTCGAGGACCTCATGCACGCGCTTGATTCACCAGCGTTCGGTCCGATGGACTTCGATCAGTACGGTCGACCAGAGCAACTTGATGCACTCAACGATCTCTTTGAGGAGGCCGAGGAGCTACTCGACGCCGAGCTCTCGGAGTTGGTCGAGGATGATGACGTCGGCCGTGGCGTGTACTAGGGGTCAACGCGGCTGAGCCACCGCTTGGGGTGCTCGAACTCGGCGTCACGCGGGAGTGTTTCCGGACGTTCCCAGACGGCAGTGGCCGCCTGAAGCCCGCGATCGTCAACGACCGTCTCGAAAAAGGCTCGTCCGCGCTCGTACTGCTGGCGTTTCATATTCAGCCCCAGCACCCGCCGGAGGAGCGCCGAGATCGGCCCGGCGTTCTGCCGGCGGGCATCGAGACGCTCGCGCAAATCACTCGGGTCGTCATCAAAGGCGGCGTCCATGACCAACTCGGCGTAGCCCTCGACGGCCGTCATGGCGGTCTGCAGCTCCTGGAAGGCCACGCGATCAAGCGTTCCCGCAGAGAGGTGTTCGACGCCCTCGGTCAGCCGGTCGGTGAGGTATTCCGGCAGCCACGGCGCCAGCGCAAACTCGGCGGCGTGGGTGACCTCGTGGAAGGCGATCCAGCGGCGAAAGCGGTCGAAGTCAACGGCGAGTTCGATCGCTGCCGCCTCGATGTTGGGATGGACAAAGTACAGCCCGTGGTCGGCGTCCGGCTGCTCGGCCAACAACAGTGGATCGTACTGCCCGAGGACGTTCTGGGCCAGAAAGCCCAGGGTGAGGCTCATGCTTCCCGTGTTGATGATCCGTGCGGCATCGCTCATCGCTCCGGAGGGCTGTACACGCGCCTCAAGCGGCTGCATCACGCGCTGGAATGTCGTCGCATTCTGGTCGATCCAGTGGTGGCGGTGCTGGATCTCGATGGTGTCTGGGAGATCGAACGTGATATCCGCTGCTGTCTGGATGGCGTTGCGAGCCTCGCGAACATCGGCGGCGTAGGCGGCCCGCTCGTCGTCGGTTAGCTCGATCCGTCCGGGGGTCGTCGCCGACTTGGCGGCCGTGCGGACGGCGTCCCAATCGACGATGGCGTCGCCCGACGCGCCGGCGATCGACCGTACGCTCCGATAGATCGACACAGCAGGCCTACTCACTCCCGATGCAAACCAGTTTCGTCCCGCTACGGCTCCTTCGCGGCAGGGTTCGTGACGGCGCCGTTGGCGGCCGAGCCAAAGGCGGCGCCGTACTTCGCTAGGACGCCGCTCTCGTAGGCCGGTTCCGGCGGCTCATGAGTGGCCAGGCGCTCGTCAATCTCGGCCTCTGTGAGATCGACCGCAAGGGTGCGCTCCTCGACGTCAACGGTCACCCAGTCGCCATCCTCAAGGGCGGCGATCGGTCCACCGACGTAGGACTCGGGGGCGACGTGGCCGATCATCGGGCCACGTGTCGCACCGGAGAACCGGCCATCGGTCAACAACGCGACATCGTCCTCATGGCCCTGCCCGACGACGGCGGCCGTCACCCCGAGCATCTCGCGCATTCCTGGGCCGCCACGGGGCCCCTCGTTGCGGATCACGATGACGTCGCCCGACTCGATGTGGCCGTCCTGGACGTACGCCATCGCGCTTTCTTCGTCCTCGAAGATCCGCGCTGGCCCTTCGTGGTAGAACTTGTCATCACCGGTGACCTTGAGGACGCTGCCATCGGGGGCGAGGTTCCCACTCAGAATCTTGATTGCCCCCTCCTCGTGCAGCGGGTCCTCAACCGGGTACAGGAAGTCGGCCTCGGCAGTGCCAAGCGGTGGCAACTCGCCGCGCTCCTCAAGGACAGCGAGTTCCTCGGCGATTGTCCGCCCGGTGACGGTCAACTCGTCGCCGTTGATGAACCCAGCCTCGTGCAGTCGACGGAGGACAACCGGCACGCCACCGAGTTCGTGGAGGTCGTTCATGACCCGCTCGCCGCCGGGCTGGAGATCAACGATCTTGGGCGTGCGATCGGAGATCCGGTTGAAGTCCTCGATCTCAAGGTCGATGCCGGCCTCGGCGGCCAGCGCCAGCAGGTGCAAGACGGCGTTGGTCGACCCGCCCATCGCGACCTGCAGCGTGATGGCGTTCTCGAAGGAGCCCCGGGTCAGGATGTCCGAGGGCCGGCGGTCGGCCTCGATACACTCAAGCACGAGTTCGCCCGTCCGCTTGGCCACCGCATAGCGGGTCTCATCCTCCGCCGGCGGAGAGGCGCTCCCGAGCGGTGCCAGGCCGAGTGCCTCCGAGACGGAGGCCATCGTGTTGGCGGTGAACATCCCGCCGCAGGCCCCCGCGCCAGGGCAGGCGGTGTGTTCCATCTCGTAGAGTTCCTCTTCCTCCATGTCGCCGCTGGCGACGGCACCGACACCTTCGAAGACGTTCTGGATCGTGACCGACCGGCCGTCGTGTTCGCCGGGCATGATTGACCCGCCATAGAGGAAGACCGACGGGAGATCGGTGCGGATCATCGCCGCCATCATCCCCGGCATGTTCTTGTCACACCCGCCGATGGTCACCAGCCCGTCCATGCGTTCGCCGAAGGAGACCAACTCGACGGAATCGGCGATGACCTCTCGTGAGATGAGACTCGCGCGCATCCCCTCGGTCCCCATCGAGATGGCATCCGAGATGGTGATCGTCCCGAACTCGATCGGCATCCCGCCCGCCGCGTCAATGTGCTCCCAGGCGTCCTCGCCGACCTCATCAAGGTGGACGTTACACGGTGTGATGTCCGCCGCCGGATTGGCGATCCCGACCAGCGGCGCCGCGAGGTCGCCGTCGTCGTAGCCCATCGCCCGGAACATCGCCCGGTGGGGGGCCCGCTCGTATCCCTCGGTGACCTCACTGCTCCGCAGTTCCTCCGATTTGCTCGGCGGCTCGTAGGCGTCCATGGCCGATGCGGAGGCCGGCACGCGTATAAACGCCCCGACACGGCGAGGTCGAAATCCCCATTGGCCCAGCGACCGGTAATCGAGCCAATGGCGCGCGTGAGTGTCGGGGCTCGCATCCACGCCGGGTTCCAGAACCTGTCGTTGGCACACGAGCGGCTCTACGGTGGTGTTGGATTCATGATCGATCGTCCGCGGGTCGTCGTCGAGGCCACCCCGGCCCCGGAGCTGCGGTGTGAGGACGACCTGGCGGCGACCTACGCCGAGCGCGCCTGTGAGACGTTGGGTGTGCCAGGAGCGGCGGTCTCCGTCGAGGTGCAGTTGCCGCGTCACGTCGGACTCGGAAGCGGCACCCAACTCGCACTGGCAGTCTACGCGGCAATCGCCACTGCCCACGGCCGGGTGAGTCGCCCGCGTGCGGTTGCGCCAGAACTCGGCCGTGGAGGGCGGAGCGGTATCGGAGTCGCCGGCTTCGAAACGGGTGGGTTCATCGTTGATGGCGGTCACCCGACCACCCGGTTCACCGACGCGGTGCCCGAACGTGGCGCGTGGTCGGTACCGCCGGTCATCGCCCGCCACCCGGTGCCCGATGACTGGCGCGTATTAGTGATCGTCCCCGCAACAGAGAAGGGCCACAGCGGCGCCACCGAGACTTCCCGGATGCAGACTGTTATCAAGGAGGCATCGCCCGAGACGGCTGATCGACTCAGTGCTGTCCTCACGCGCCGTCTTCTCCCGGCGGTTGTGACTGGCGATCGTGGAGCCTTCGGCGCGGCGCTTACCGAGTTCGGCCGGCTCAACGGCACGTACTATGCCGACGAACAGGCCGGCCTCTACCGCCCGCCAGTGGGCGAGCTAGTCGAGACGCTGCGCGAGAGCGATGCCGTCGTCGGCGCCGGACAGTCCTCATGGGGACCGACCACCTACGGCTTAATCGCCGCCGAACGGACAGCCGCCGCCGTTGAGGCGGGCGAACAGGCGCTTCGACGGGCCGGAATCGAGGGGAGTGTTCTTGTTGCCGCGCCCGATAACCACGGTGCACGGATCACTACCGAGTGATTTGCCCCTATTGCACGCGGCGAGACACCGCCACGTCGCTTTTTGTGATCAGCATCAGATCACTGCCCATGCCATCGGTCCTCCAGAACGAGACCGTTCGTGTCGCTGTCGGGACCGGCCTCGGACTCGGGGCGCTCGTGGCGTTCACCGAGGTAGGGCTCTGGGAGACCGTCCCGATTGCGCTCTTTGCTGGCGTCGGCATCGGAACCCGGTACGTCGCCGAGCGGTACGATCTGTCGGCAGGAACGAACGGGACGGTCTATGGAAGTCTGCTGGCGATTGGCGGCGGGCTCCTCGTCCTGCGGTCTGGCGCAACAATAGCCGGAACCGGCCTGGCTGTCGCTGGTGGCTGGTTCGTCCTTGATGGTCTGGTGCGAATGCGCTACGGCCCGGCGCACCCACGGCATCCGTACGTCGATGGCTCGGAGACATCCGACGCGGTGGTCCACCGGATGGTGATCCTCTCCCGGGTCTACCGGACGCTCCGTGCGGCCTCAGCACCACAGTCGCCTGCGGCGGTGGCAGAGCGGTGTGCCATCACCCCCGAGCGTGCCGAAGACGCCCTCGCGTATCTGGTCTCGCGCGACCGGGTTGAGCCCGTAGGCACCGGATACCGTGCGGTGCCTTCCCGATGGGGGCGAGTAACACCGTTTGTCCGAGGCGCCATCTGGCTGCCTAAACGGGTATTGCAGCCGATCCGGCGGCTCCTGGTCGGTGGATCATGACTCTAGAGTCGTTCAAGCAGATCGTTGATTCGTGCGGTCCGGACGAACACCACCAGGTGGTCGCCCGGGTAAATCGTCGTCTCGCCGCGCGGCGCGATGACCGTCCCGCGCCGGGCGACCGCTCCGATGACAAACTGCTCGGGCACCTCGTCGGCCGCCTCCGCGACAGTGCGGTTGGCGAGGACGCTCTCCTCGTCGATCTCGATCTCGATAACCTCACTGTCGGCCTCAAGCATCGCGATCTTCTTGGCCTCGCCCTTGCGCGCAAAGCGGATGATCTCCTCGGCGGTCTCCTCGCGCGGACTCACGGCGGCATCCACGCCGACGGTCTCAAAGAGCGAACTGTACTCGATGCGATCGACGAATGTCACCGTCCGCTCGGCGCCGATGCGCGACGCCAGTAGCGAGACAAAGAGATTCTTCTCGTCACCATCGAGGGCCGAGACGACCATGCTGGCCTGCTGGACGTGTTCGCGCTCAAGAAACTCGACATCGGTTGCGTCCCGCTGGAGCACGGTCACCTCCGGCAGCGCCTCGGCGATCGACCGGGCCCGTGTCTCATCGCGTTCGATCAACCGCGTCCGGAGCCCCCGCTCGGCGAACAGCCGGGCGGTCTGAAAGCCCACCTCGCTGCCACCGATGATGACGACCTCCTCGGTGTCGTGATCCTCGTCGCGCGTCAGGTCGGCCGCGAAGGCCCACAGTGACTCCCCGTCGCCGATGACGACCACCCGATCGTGGGGGTGGAGCCTGGTATCGCCCGTTGGAACGATAACGCCTTCCTCGTCGCGAAACAGCGCAGCGAAGGTCAGCCCGTCGTACTGATCGGCCTCGGCAACGGTTTGGCCGGCGATTGCGCTCTCCTCGGGGATGGCGAACTTCGCCATCCGGACGATCCCGCCGACAAATCCATCGAGGTCCATCGCCCCCGGCACGCCGGCGAGGCGGGCAACCGCCTGGGCAGCCAGCAGATCCGTACACACCATGAAGTCGACGCCGTAGGCGGCATCACTGCTCCGCCAGGTCTCAAGATAGTCCCGTCGCTTGACCCGGGCGATGGTGAAGGCTTCTGTCCGGGCCTTGACCGTCCCGCAGATGACAATATTGGCCTCGTCATCGCCTGTCGCGGCGATCACGATGTCTGCCGACTCGAGTCCGGCCGCCTCAAGGACCGTCTGTTCGGTCCCGTCGCCCTCGACGGTCAACAGATCGTACTGTCGGTCGAGATCCTCGATGACGGTCGGGTCGGGGTCGATAACGGCCACCTCGTGGTCGGTCGAGAGGGTGTCGGCAACCGTCCGGCCGACCTCGCCACCGCCGACGATGACTACGTACATCGGCGCCACCTCCGGTGACGATACGGCGTGATCATGTATCGGCCGTCGGTGGGGGCATACAAGTGTATGGTGTCTTTGGCCTGGTCAGGGCCGGACGAGTACCTTGATCGCCTCGCGCTCGTCCATCAGGCGGTACCCCTCGGCGATGTCCGCGAGATCGACCGTGTGGGTCAACACCGGCGCGGGATCGAGCGTGCCGCCCAGCACGTCTGCGAGCAGTTCATCAGCGTACGCCCGGACCGGAGCGACGCCGCCGTTGAGCGTGATGTTCTGTCGGAACAGCGACTCAATATCGAGGCCGGCGTCGGCAACGCCGTGAGGGACGCCGACATAGCCGATGGTGCCGCCGGGACGACAGACCTCGATTGCGGTGTCCATTGATGAGGCCGCCCCGACACACTCAAGCACGTGTTCGGTTCCCCCGTCGGTCGCAGCGATAGCGGCCTCCGTTGCAGCCTCGCCGTGGGCGGCGATGGTTTCGGTTGCCCCGAGGTCAGCCGCCACCTCAAGGCGGTCCTCGTGGTGGCCAACGGCGACGATCCGTCGGGCGCCCAGCCGTCGGGCGGCGGCGACGGCACACAGGCCGACGGCCCCATCGCCGATGACGACGCAGGTGTCACCCGGGCCGACACCGGCGCTCACCGCGGCGTGGTGGCCGGTTCCCATCACGTCTGTCAGCGGCAGGATCGACCGAAGGGTGTCCTCGTCGTCGGCGTGTCGGTCAGGGACGCGTACGAGCGTGCCGTCGGCGTGGCGCGCCCGGACGTACTCGCCTTGGGCGCCACCGTTGTCCCCACCCCAGGAGTCGCCGTTCACACAGGAAGTGTACAGCCCGCGCCGACAGAACTCACACTCGCCGCAGCTGATGACGAAGGGGGCGAAGACGCGGTCACCGGGCGTAACGCTGGTGACGGCGTCACCGACGGCCTCGACGATGCCCATGGGCTCGTGGCCCACCCGTGAGCCGACCTCGCGATCGGTCTCGCCGCGGTAAAACCAGAGGTCCGACCCACAGACGGCCGTGTGTGTGACCCGAACGATGGCGTCGGTCGGCGCCTCGATCTCGGGTTTTGGAACGTCTTCGACAGCAATCTCGCCGGGGCCGCGGAAGGTGGCAGCGCGCATACCCGATCGGTAGGCAACGGCGCGGTTAATCCTTGGCTTCCCAGTTGTTGCGAATCCGATTGCGTTATTCAGTGTGGACGGCGGTAGCATGCCGTCTCACGGCTAATCAGTTGGTCAGT
>CAZFMU010000021.1:0-8829 GCA_964520165.1 uncultured Salinarchaeum sp.
ATACGCCAGTGAGTCAGCACCGATCTCCTCGCGAATCTCCTCAATCGACCGGTCGGCCGCGATGAGTTCGTCACGGCTGGCCATGTCAATCCCGAGGTAACACGGGGCGACGATCGGGGGAGCGCCAATGCGAACGTGGACGGCTTTTGCACCCGCCTCCTGGATGAGTTCGATGAGTTGTGTCGAGGTCGTTCCCCGAACGATCGAATCGTCAATAAGCGTGATTTCACGCCCCTCAACGGTGCTTTTGATCGGATTAAGTTTCAGTCGAACGGCCCGTTCGCGCTGGTCCTGTGTGGGCATGATGAACGTCCGTCCAACATAGCGGTTCTTCATCAGCCCCTCGGCAAACTCAATGTCGGCGTCATCCTCCTGTGCGGCCTCCGCGTATCCGGAGGCGAAGGCCCGACCGGAGTCCGGAACCGGCATGACCACGTCCGTCTCGACGCCTTTGTTCTGCCACAGCCGGCGGCCGAGGTCCCGACGGACCTCATAGACCAGCCGATCGTCGATCACCGAGTCGGGACGCGCGAAGTAGACGTGCTCGAAGAAGCAGTGGGCGGTGTGCTCGGCATTTGCGAGCTGGTAGGAGTCAAAGCCCGTTCCATCCTCGTGGAGCACAACGAGTTCACCCGGGCGAACGTCACGAACAAGTTCGCCGTCAAGCGTATCGATCACCGCCGATTCGGAGGCGAGGACGTATCCGTCCGGAAGTTTACCGATCACGAGCGGCCGGTTACCCTTCGGATCGCGCAGTCCCATCACGGTCTCATCGTGCATGATCGTCAGCGAATACGACCCGTGGATCCGACGGATGGTCCGCTGAACGGCCCGGACAAGATCCTCATCGAGGAGGTTGCGGGCGAGGTCATGGGCGATGACCTCCGTGTCACCGTTGCTGGTGAACGCGTGTCCTGCCGCTTCGAGTTCTGATCGGATCTCATCGGCGTTGACGAGGTTTCCGTTGTGTGAGAGCCCCAGCGAGCCGCTTTTGAACGACACCGAAAACGGCTGTGCACAGCAGGCGGCGACACCACCGCTGGTCGGATAGCGGACGTGGCCGATTCCATTCGACCCGTTCAGCGTCGACAGATCGCCGGTGTCGAACGCGTCGGCGACCAGTCCCATGCCAACGTGATCGTACTGCTGGAAGCCGTCGTGGGTTGCGATCCCGGCAGACTCCTGGCCGCGGTGCTGAAGGGCGTACAGCGAGTAATAGAGGGGACGGGCGACATCACGATCTTCAAGCGAGATCCCGACGACGCCGCACTTCTCGTGCATCGCCCTACTCGCCGGCTTTCGATTTCCACTCGTAGTCGCGACGACTGCTTGATTCGCCGAACCCGCAGGCCGAGCAGCGGCCCTTCTTGACGTGGTAGGATTTCTCACCACAGCGTCGACACTTGACGTGTGTGGTGGTATTGCGCTTGCCCTGACCGGAGGTCCCGTCAGTCATGGACGAATGGAAATCACGTTATCGCCGCGTATAACCGTTGTGTCTTCAACGGCGTGCTCCTCCTCGGTCGGGTCGGTCGCGACCGCCTCAAGGACGAGATTCATGTGTGTATCATAGCCAGAAAGAGCCCCGAGATAGACATCACCAGACTTGAGTCGTACTCGGACGGAATCGCCGACGGCACCGTCGAGTACGTCGAGTGGTTGCTCACTCATACAGTGTACTCCCAGCCGATCCGGACTTAAGCGTACCGGGTCGGGGGCGGAATCGGAGACACGGCAGCCTTTTGCGTCGGCCCACAGTACGGCCGACCGATGGCCCGCGATCGGCTGGGTGTTGTGTACCTCAAGGGGCTGTGTATGGGGGCTGCGGACGTGATCCCCGGCGTCTCCGGCGGGACAATTGCACTTGTGACCGGAATCTACGACCGACTGATCCGGGCCCTAGCCGCCCTCAATTCCGATCCGATACGCGCGCTGCCGCGGATCCACAGAGCTGACGCGCGTCACCGGATTCGCGAGCAGTTGTGGGCAATGGACGTTCCCTTTCTCGTTGCCCTCGGTGCCGGCATCGGAACCGCTGTCCTCACGCTCGCAAACGTCGTGAGCTGGCTGTTGACGGCCTACACCGCAGTAACCTTCGCGTTCTTCGTTGGGCTGATCGCCGCCTCAGCGATTCTCATCGGAGCCGACCTCGTATGGACGCCACGTCGCATGGGGATCGCCGCCGTCGCCGCCGGTGTCGTCGTTGCCGTCTCCACGAGCCCAGCCGTCGTCGAAACACACGCGCTCTGGGTGATTTTTCTCGCCGGAATGATCGGGATTAGTGCAATGATGCTCCCGGGACTGTCGGGAGCGCTCGTGTTGCTTATTCTCGGTCAGTACGCCTACCTGCTTGAAGCGGTACAGACGGCGCTTGCCGGCCTGCTCGCACTTCCGGGAGCTGGCGCGAGCGCCGCCCTGTCCCGATCCGGGACCATCGTCGTCACCTTCGGTCTCGGGGCCGGCGTCGGCGTCCTCACAATCGCCCATGTCGTCAAGTGGGCTCTTGACCGGGATCGACACACCACGCTGGCGGGACTTGTCGGACTGATGGCCGGAGGCGTCATTCCGCCTGGACAGCGTGCTCTCACACAGACGGAGCTCAATCTCGCGGCTGTTGGGTTGATCGCCGCGGCTGGCCTCGGGGCCGTAGCGATCTACACACTTGACCGGCTGACGGGCGATCTCTCCTACGCCGATCCGACACCACGTTAGGAGAGCAAAAGACGGCGCTGTGTCTCTGCCCTACTGCGCTTCTTGTCTGCTTGTGCGGATCTGATACGCGTTGAGGACGGGACTTGGGCCTGCATTCAGCTAAACGGCCTCCTCGCGAAGGCCAAAGACGTCCGCCAGCTCCGTTTCGATCGTCTCGACGTACTCCTCAAGAATTGCCTCCAGGTCGTCGTGATCAAGTCGGTCAGTCGCGTCCGCCGGAAGGTCGACCCGGAAGTCGCCACCGCCCTCATAGAAGGGCTCGCTTTCGGCGAGGATTCGCTGGTCGATTGCGTGGATCAAATCAGAGTCGTACGTGTCGTTCATCTCCTCGAAGGCGTTCTGGTAGGCTCGCTGGAGTTCAGCAAAGTAGTGTGTGTACTTATCCTCAAACTTCTGCGGGTCGAACTCGGCCATGGTGGGGCCAATAGCTCCGGCGGCTTAAGCGCTCTAGACCCGGCGCGAGTGGGGCCGGGATCTCTCACTCAACTCGATTGCGCCAACCGTTCGCTTACCGTCCACAGCCGCTTGGCGGTCGTATCGTCACGGGCGGCGCGCGAGGGAGTTTCTGGGGTGCAATCAGCGAAGTGCTCACCCGATCGCTCCGTAACCGATCGAGCGGCCCCCAGGTACACCACCGTCGCTGCCCCATCAACAGGGGTGGCAAAGAACCGGTCTACGACGGCATCGGGGAGACGATCGGCCGCCTGGATCATCGAGGCGATCGGACCCGGAAGGTGGCGGGCAAATCCGCTGCCGGGGATCGCTCCCGGATGGAGCGACACGGCCGTCACAGCGTCGTCCCACCGCCGGGCAAGTTCCCGCGTAAAGAGGATATTCGCGAGCTTTGAGCGGGCGTACGCCGTCATTCCCGTTCCCGTTTCGGGCTCCTGGAGACCGTCAAAGTCGAACTGAGCGCCACGGTGGGCACGCGAGGAGGTGGTAATGACCCGACCATTGGCTGCAGCGAGTTCGTCCTCAAGCGCGGTAGTGAGGGCGTATGGTGCGAGATGATTCACCCCGAACGTGTAGGCGACCCCGTCGTCGGTTAGCCCCCCATTCGGAAACAGTCCACCGGCGTTATTCACCAGGATATCGAGTGTGTCGGTGTGCTCGCGGACCGTCGCTGCCATCGACCGCACCGCATCGAGACTGGCGAAGTCGGCCTGAATAAAGCGCGCGTCTCCCGCAGCTGTCCGTTCGAGCGCATCACACACGGCCGCACCGGCCTCAGCATCGCGGCCGTGGACAACCACGTCTGCACCCAGACGGCCGAAGGCCAAGGCTGCCTCGCGGCCGATACCGCTCGTCGACCCGGTTACCAGAACGGTCTGTCCGGTGAGGTCGGCCTCGCTGACACCAGCAATCGCTTCCGGCGGTCGATCAGACATCTGTATGATTCAGGGGTGTGACGGCAAAGGCCGTTCCGGTCCTGGGCGACGGTGATCGCTAGTGCCCAGTCGGCGGGACGGGAGACGATTCGATGGCATCAGGACTCATCGGCAAGGGCGCCATCGGTCGGATCGCCAATCTCGTCCATGACCCGCTGGTGGAACTCCTGCAGTACGGCCGATTCGTCTTCGGCAAGGACGACGTCACTGGCGGCGAGCGTAGCGAGACCGAAGGACCGTGGCGAGGGTGTCTCAAGGGTCTGAGCGACAACCGCAAGATCACCCGCCTGGACGCGCTGGCAGAACCACTCGATTGCCTCGATATTGAGTTTGTCCTCAAGAATCTCCCGGTAGGTCTCCTCGATGACGGCAAAGTCCTCAAGATCCTCGGCGAAGGACAGGAGCATCTCGCTTGAAACCTGCTGCTGGCTGGCGGACTTCTCGTGGCCCTTGTAGCGCTTGAGGATCATCAGCGCCCGCGTGGCGTCGATCCGGAAGTACCGCTTGAGGAGATCGGTTCCATCGAGACTGGCCCGAAGATCCGACCGGACGGCCGCCGGATCGAGTGACTCGATAAGCTCAACGAGGTCGACTTTCCGGTTCAGCGGCATGGTCAGCGTGAAGCCGTGATCGGCGACGGCGATCGACACGTTGGCCGTGGTCTCTTGAGCGGCGTGATAGGCCAGCAGGCGCGAGAGCCCGTCGTTGAACCGTCGCCCATACCCCGTCCGGACGTGGTAGTGTCGGCGGTACGCCTCGCGGTCGCGCTCGACTTCAATGACAACACGACGGTCGGTGCTCACGCTCTCAGAGCCGGCATAGCGACGCTGGGCGTCGTACAGCCGGGTCAGCGCTCGGACCGAGTCGTCGTCAAGCGGGAAGGTCCGGAGCCACGCCCGAACTCCAACGGGACCGTCGGCCTCAAGATGATCAAGCAACGCCCCCTGGAACCGGAGGATTTCCCGGCCAAGGTCAAATGACAACGGCAGCCGCTCGCTGTACCAAGAGGGGACCGTCGGTCGAGCGGCCGTCCGGTCGACATATACCTTCGATCCGCGCCGATACTGGTACTCGAAGCGCTCGCCACCGAGGACGAACACGTCGCCGGACTCAAGCGTATCGAGGTACTCCTCGTCAAGGTCGCCGACCCACTCGTCGTCGGACCGAGTGAAGACATCCACCGAAAAGCTGTCGGGGATGGTCCCGATGTTGGTCATGTAGATCATCCGGGCGAGTCGGCCCCGCTTGCCGATCAGGGGCTCGCCAACGGGAAACTCCTCGTAATGGTGCTCACCGTCGGGTGGATCGTTGGTGTCTCGCCAGACCTTGGCGTAGACATCTCGATCCTCCAGACCCTCGTAGTCAGCGGTGAGATACCGCATCAGCTGTTCGTAGGCGGCGTCAGTGTACTCGCGGTAGGGATAGGCCTGTCGGAGGATCCGTCTAACCTCACGCTCCGGACGAATCTCGGCGATGGCCATCCCATAGACGTGCTGGGCGGCGACATCCTGGGCGTTTTCGGGGATTGAGACGGAGTCGACGAACCCCTCTTTGGCCTTCTTGAGCATGACCGCACACTCGATGAGTTCGTCGCGGTCAAGCGCGATCACCCGACCGGTAACAGTCTGGCCGACCCGATGGCCTGCCCGCCCGATCCGCTGGAGCAACTCGGCAACGGACTTCGGCGAGCCCACTTGGACCACCAGGTCAACCTCGGGCATATCGATCCCGAGTGCGAGGCTCGTCGAGGAGGTGACGACATCGAAGGCCCCGTCTTTGAGTCCAGCTTCAATCCGTTCGCGCTGGGTCTTTGAGAGACTCCCGTGATGACACCCCGAGTTTGACTCATCATAGTCGTAGTGCTCCCGGAGGTTGTGGAGGATGCGCTCGGCCCCCGAGCGGGTGTTCGCAAAGACAATCGTGTTGGTGTGGTCCTGTATGAGCTGGTCAAGCCGGTCGTAAAACCGCTCGGTGATGACCTCCCGGGGGGTATTGATCAGGTCGTCCGTCGGCGAGAGCAACCTGAGATCGTATTCGCGGGCAAAGCGGGTGTCGACCACCTCGAATGGACGAGATGGTCCGCCGGGCGATTCGCGCCCAACAAGGAATTCACCGACCGCCTCAAGCGGTTCGATCGTCGCCGAACACCCGATCCGAGTTGGCGATCCCTCGGCGAGGGCCTCAAGCCGCTCAAGACTGACCGCGAGGTGGGTGCCGCGCTTTGATTCGGCAATGGCGTGGATTTCATCGACGATAACGTACTCGACCGTCCGGAGTTTCTCGCGGAACTTCGGCGAGTTGAGCAGGATGGCAAGCGTCTCGGGGGTTGTATTGAGGATGTGTGGCGTCTCCTCAAGCATACGCTGGCGCTCGCTTGAGTCGGTGTCACCGTGTCGGATGGCGTGCCGAATACCAAGGTCCCCCTCTGTGGCCTTGATCTCCGACAGCGGCTGGGTAAGGTTCCGGTGGATGTCGTTTGCGAGTGACTTCAGCGGCGAGACGTACAGGCAGTAGACCGAGTTCTTAAGCCCATCATCAGCATCCCGGCGGGCGAGGTCGTCGATGATCTTCGAAAACGAGGCCAGAGTGTTGTGCAACAGGAGTCCGCCACTCCCGCCGACGAAGTTGTGCAGGTCGGGGACGCTCAGATCGACGATCGGGCCATCGTGGGCGACCCGTTCGACAGCAACGACCTGATCGAAGCGGAGCGGATCGGACACGCCACGGGGGCCACCGTCTGCCCGGACAGCGGCGGGCGTGTCGGAGTGGCGACTCACCTGCGTCGCGTCGGCCGCGTCAACAACGAGCGTGTTCGTCGCGCGGTCGAGATGCGGGGTGATCCCCACCGCGAGCAGCAGGTAGTTGAGTTGCTCGCGCCCGATCGCGGTGTGACACTGGATGTGGCGGTCGTCGTGTCCGTCGGCGGTTGTGAGCACCGCCTCAAGCAAAGCGCGTTTGACCGCTTGCGGCGCGTTGAGACACCAGGATGGCAGTGGCTGCTGTCGGCCGAGTCCCGTCTCGGGGGCGAGTAGACCCTCAAGAAGCGCCAGAAGCACCGGATCGGTCAGCACGCCGTCGGTGCGGAGTCTCCCGGCTGTATCAACGGTCGACTCAAGCGCATCAGCGGCGATCCGACGCGCTTCGGTATCGGGGACAGCGAGGCGTTCGAGGTGGCCGTCGGCGTCGCGCTCGGTCACGCCAGCAACAGCGAGGACGCCGATGAGTCGGCCAGTTGCAGGCGTTACCGTCGTCGGATAGTGATAATAGATCCGCTCGCCGCTTGAGAGCCGGACCGCGATCGTTCCGTGATCGGTCGCGTTGGCTGCGAGCCCGCGCGATTGCAGCCGGTCAATCGCCGCCTCGGTCGCGACGGGCTGGGGCTCGGCCGGCAGGTCGATTCGGTCGGGCATAGCGATTCGATCGCCAGTCTCGATGTCACCCGCCGATTGCCAGGCCGGTCCGTCGGCGACGAGCAGGGGATGATCCGGGGTAACCGTCACCTGTCGGCCGGTTGCCGTCTCAAGTTGGACCAGCGGGCCTTCGTAGGGCTCCGTGTAAACAAAGCCCTCCGTGGGCGCCAGTTCGTCAGCGACTGCATCGTAGGCGTGAGCCCCAATGTCGGCGTCATAGAGTGCGCCGTCCGCGATGGTCGCAAGGCGTTCGTTGGCCATTGTGTCAAGGTCCGCTGCCCGGACGACCGATGCCGTACCATCGCGCTCAACCAGCAACGGCACTTCTGGGGCGAGACACTTGCCTGACCCCGTCGGCGCGCAGATGAGCGTGTTGGTCCCCTCGTCGATGTGCGGAATGGCCTGACGCTGTGGTGGAGTGAACAGGCCATCGTTTTCCTCAACGTACGCACCGAAGGTTTCGATCCACCACTCGGCGACCGGATCGGAGAACCGGCGGAGGACATCAAGATCGGAGACCGCATCCGGATCGATTCCCGCGGCCGCCAGCCGCCGCTCAAAATCCATCGTCTGCTTGTGAGCCATCCGGGCGTAAGTGGGTTGGCCTTGCGGGTCGCATCGCCGCCGGGTGATTCAAGCCCACCGATCCCCCAGTAGAGGTATGTGCGGCCGGACCTCGCTGTTCGCTGATCGCGACACCCTCCAGACGCGCTTCGACGTAACGGTCCCCGAGGACTACACGCCGCGGTACAACATCGCTCCTGGTGAGGATCTCGCGGTCATCACGAACGAGGCGCCCGAGACAATTGAGCACGTCCACTGGGGCGTGATTCCACCGTGGGGCGATGGCCCCGGCGACGGCCTGATCAACGCACGAGCCGAGACGGTCGCCGAGAAGGATGTCTTTGCGGCCGCCTGGGAGGCCCGACCGTGTCTTGTTCCCTCCTCGGGATTCTATGAGTGGCAACCGCGTGGCGGTCACAAACAGCCATACCGGGTCCACCGTGAGGATGGCCTGTTCGCGATGGCGGGCCTCTGGGAGCGCTGGACAGGTGGCGAAGAGCCGCTACGCACCGTGACGATCCTGACCACGGCGGCAAACGATCTGATGGCGCCGCTGCACGATCGGATGCCTGTGATCCTGCCGCCAGAGGCCGAGTCGACGTGGCTCACCGCCGAGCCAGAGGAGCGTGCTACGCTGTGTGAGCCGTATCCGGACGAGGACTTTGAGGCCTATGAGATCACAACGCGGGTGAACAGCCCCGCAAACGACGACCCAGAGGTGATCAAGCCGCTGGAGCACGAACAGACTGGGCTAG
>CAZFMU010000021.1:8929-15612 GCA_964520165.1 uncultured Salinarchaeum sp.
AACGCCACCATCTGGTCTTTGACCTCCTGGAAGTGATTGTACTCAACCTCGGCGTTCTGGTTCGGGACGACTGTCGCCTGGTAGCCCGAGAAGGCCACCACAGTGATCCCGAACAGCAAGACAGCTCCCAGCACGGGAGCAACCGCACGCGTATCGGATCGCAGTGACATCACTCAACACACCGATATCTGATAGACACGACGTGTCTCTACGCGGCACATTCTTACCCAAGTACATAAATCACCGGCCGGCAGGGGGTAATCAGTAGTGGTGATCCTCAACGTGGCGGTCAAACCGGTCGATCAGTTGGCGCGTCACCGAGCCGACCGCGAACGACCAATCATCAACCTGGGTCACCGGTCGGATCTCCCAGGTGCTATTGGTCAGAAAGACCTCATCGGCGTCGGCGAGATCGTTCGGGCGGTACGTTCCCTCGACAGTGGTGTACTCGGGCGTCGCCAGGTCAAGGACAACATCGCGGGTGATTCCCGGCAGGAGATCAAGCGTCGCTTCGGGCGTGTGTATCGTCTCCTCGCGGACGAAGAACACGTTACTCGCGGCCCCCTCAAGCAGGCGTCCCTCGCCGTCACGCATCAGCACCTCGTCAGCCGCCGGGTGGTTCGCCCGGGCAATGACATTCGGCAGGTAGTTGTGTGTTTTCGCATCCGCCGGGAGCGCGGCGTCCGGCGGCACCTGCGTTGATGCCGTCTCCACGACAGCAGGGTCGGACCAGACAGGGGGCCCCTCGGTGCCGCCACGAGGCAGTTCCGCGATGTACACCACGACCGTTGGCTCCACAACGGGATCGGGCGTCACGGTCCCCGGTTGCGGACCGCGTGAGATCGAGAGTTTACAGTAGGCCTCCTCAAAATCATTGGCGGCAATTGTCGCTTCAATGCGCTCACGGAGATCTGTGCGTGTCAGGCCGTGATCAAGCGCCATTGCCTGACAGGTCGCCTCAAGACGATCGAGATGCGCCGCAAGCGCGAAGGGCGTGCCGTTGTACACCCGGAGTGTCTCAAAGGCGGCGTCGCCATACATGAAGCCGCGGTCCCGCACCGAGATCGTCGCCTCGTCCTTCGGGACGAGATCCCCGTTAACGTGATACAGTACCATCGGTCGTGTGTTCGCGGGTCAGGTGACAAAATCGTTCGATGATCCGTTTGCCGAGCGTTAACGAGCCCTCGTCCGTCTCGCCGACCCGTCCGGTGAGGATACTCTCGGGGTGAAACTGAACACCGTAGTGTGGCCGCTCGCGGTGGCGCACGCCCATGAGAATCGTCCGTTCCTCGGCGACGGTGCGGGCGGTCTCGACGAGCGCCGCGGGAAGCTCTGACCGCGAGACCGCCAGTGAGTGATACCGGCCGACCTGAAAGCGCTCCGGGAGATCCACAAAGAGCCCGGCACCGTCCGTCTCGACAACCGAAGGCTTGCCGTGAACCACTGTCGGGGCGCGTTCGACGGTAGCACCATGAACCGCACACAGCGCCTGGTGGCCCAGACACACGCCCAGCGTCGGATAGGTCGTCTCAGCGAACACCGGCATCGATACGCCCGCTTCCTGTGGCGTTCCCGGCCCCGGCGAGACGACGATGCCGTCGGGATCAAGTTCACGAATCCCAGCGACGGTGATGGCGTCGTTGCGTCGCACCCGGACGGTGTCGGCGTACTCGCCGACGTACTGGACGAGATTGTACACGAACGAGTCGTAGTTGTCGATCACGAGAAGGTCGACCATCTCAGGACTCCTCCAGAAGTGTCATGCTGGCCTGGTCACCGAGTGCCGTGTCGATAGCGTCGATCAGGGCCCGGCCCTTATCAAGTGTCTCGTCGTATTCGCGATCCGGCACCGAGTCGTGGACTACCCCCGCACCGACCCGGAGGTGATAGGCCCCCTCGTGGGCGACGAGCGTTCGGATGATGATGTTGAGCGTCGCCCGGTCATCAAAGCCAAAGAGGCCGATCGATCCGGTGTAGGGCCCGCGGCGGGTGGTCTCAACGCGGTCGATTAACGCCATCGTCTCGGGTTTGGGCGCGCCGGTGATTGTCCCACCGGGGAATAGCGCGGCAATGGCGTCAGCAAGGGTCGCTTCCGATCTGAGCCGAGCGGTGACCTCCGACACCAGGTGCATCACCTCGGCGTACCGATCGATCCGGCGGTACTCCTCAACCGCAACGCTGCCGTAGGTGGCGACCTTTCCGAGGTCGTTCCGTTCGAGGTCGACCAGCATAGCGTGCTCGGCCCGCTCCTTGGCGTCCTCACGGAGGTCGGCGGCAAATGCCCGATCCTCCGCGTCAGTCGCGCCACGCGGACGGGTTCCGGCAATAGGCTCGGTGCGCAACCGGTCAC
The DNA here is from genome assembly GCA_964520165.1 of uncultured Salinarchaeum sp. Taxonomy (GTDB): domain Archaea; phylum Halobacteriota; class Halobacteria; order Halobacteriales; family Salinarchaeaceae; genus CAZFMU01. The sequence goes on from CAZFMU010000021.1 coordinate 11,280, forward strand.
CAACGCGTTCGAGCAGCAACTCCGGTGAGGCGCTGACCAGCGTCGCGCCCGGGAACTCAAGGAGTCCGGAATATGGCGCTGGGTTCACCTCGCGGAGCGCATCGAATGCGGCGACGGGATGGACGGCCGCTGGTGCACTCAGCCGGTGGGAGACGTTGGTCTGGAAGGTATCGCCCGCGGCGATGTGGTCTTTAATCGTCTGCACCCGGTCGGCGAATGCCGCCCGGCCACAGTCACTCTCGAAGGCCATCGTCGTCGCAGACCGGGGCGGGGTGGCAGTAGATGGATCACCGGTGTGGATCCGCTCGATGAGTTCCAGTGCTCGCTCCCGACCCCGATCGTAGACGGCGTCGGGATTGTCGTCCGCGGCAACCGTCGGACAGGCGGTGACGTAGAGAGTCACGGACCCGTCCCGTGGCTCGGACCAGGCGGCCAGTCGGTCAAAAAACGCGACCTCTAAACGGGGCAGCCCCCGGTCATTGGTCGTCGTCGCAGGAATAGTCTCAAGATCGCGGGCAAGGTCGTAGGAGAGCCACCCGATGCCACCGCAGGGATACGGCACCGGACAGTCGCCACGGATCAGCGTCTCGGCGTCAAGACGAGCCTGCAGTGCCGCCAGCGCCGGCACCGACGTCCCACCGGTAAAGCCGGCAACGCCGTCAGCTTCGGTAGGCGTCCGGACGGTCGCATCGGGCCAGACGGTGAGCCGGTCAACGGGGTCGACACCGAAGTAGCCCCACCCAGACTGGCCGCCGGTGGTCTCAAGATAGGCTCCACCAGGACCGTCACGGGCCCGTCGGTAAGCGTCGAACGGCTCCTCAACTCGACCGGATACCACAACCGGGGTGCGTGCGCCAGGTGGCGCGTCCACAAGGCGATCGCGGAGTTGTTTCCGGTCGGTAACGGTCGTCACGTCGCGCATGAACGATACCGTCGGTAGTCCTACTACACCCTTGTGATCGCGGCACAACCCACGGCCGGTCAGGCTGTCCCGGCAACCGGCAGGGTGACAAACGCCAGATACGACAGCCCGGTCGCAACAGAGGGGCCGATAATCCAGAAGGAGATCACCCGGACGACCGCCCCTGGATCGAAGAGTTCGCTGGCGTGTTGGAAGTCCTCGGGTTGTTCCTCACCGATAGCCGGGACCGACTCGTCGGTCTCGACGGTGACAGCCGAAACCGACACGTCCGTTTCGATCTTGCCACGGGCAAGTTCGGCTGCAGTCGCCGTCCGGGTTGCCCGCCCCCAGCCCAGCCCGACGATTGTCATGACCGTCGACAGTGCGAGGCTAATTGGAATACCAAGCCACGAGGCAAAGGTGGTGATGCTGGCAGCGACGACCATCACGACCGTGGCGGCCAACAGCGGGAGGTCGGTCAGGTCGTTGCCGACGGACTCCATGGTGCGTCGGGCGATGGTGAACGCCCCCAGACCGATCGTGGCCGATCCCAGGACGACAGCAAGATTGATTCCGACGAGTCCGCCGCCGACCAGCGGCGCAACGGCGTTTGCGACGTTACTCGCGCCGGCGCTGAAGGACATGTAACAGGCGATGAGGAAGACGACGACAGTACTGACGAACTCTCGGCGCGTGGTGCCGGGGCCAAAGCGCGGTCGCGGGATCCCCCCGGAGCGATCAAGGACAAGCAGCGGTCCGTCGGACTGTTGGAGCGCAAACACCCGGTCAAGATACGGGTAGAGATACCGGCCGATGACGGCGCCAAACCAGAATCCGACGACCGGCGCGATGATCCACCAGACGACAATCTGACCCATGACCGCCCAGTTGAGCGACCCCGTGGCGAGGCCGAGACCGGCGATCGCGCCGACAGCGGTCATCGAGGTTGAGACTGGCACGCCGTAGAGATTGGCCACGAGCATCCCCAGTCCGATGAACAGCAGTACGATGATACTCGCCTCGATCGAAAATACCGTCTGGGGGACGATTTCTCCCCCCAGCGTATCGATGACGTTCCGACCGACGGTCCACCCGCCGAGCAGCACAAACCCGGTCATCATCGCGGCGGCGAGCGTCTTATTAATGATGTTTGCCCCCACCGATGGCCCCCAGGCAACGCCGGTCGAGGAGCCGCCAATGTTGAATCCGACAAAACCAGCGGCGAGAATCCCCAACCCCAGGAGGACGGAAATCATATTCGGTAGTACACCCTTTCCTTCGGGTATACCTTCTGGATCCCGTCGCACCAACGTGCCAAAAATATACAACGATACCGGCGCGAGTATCCGTATCGATGTCTGAGGGGTCAGCTACGCGTCGACGAATGCTAAAATCAGGAGCAGCGGCGCTGACAGCCGGACTTGCGGGCTGTAGTACGTCTCGACTCTCTGAGAACGCGCCACCGGCACAGTCGGCATCACCGCCGCCGGAGGTCGACTCGACCAGCGACAGTCCATACACGCGAGTCTATCAGGAGACCATTCAGTCGGTCGTACTCGTCCAAGCGGGCGAGGGCCAGGGCACAGGATTCGTCTACGACGATAATCACGTCATCACGAACGCCCACGTTGTCGGCGAAACGACAACAGTCAATCTGCGCTTCGGTGACGGCACGTGGACCACCGGGCGGGTGCGTGGGACCGATGTCCACAGCGATCTGGCCGCGATCGCTGCCGAGACGATTCCGGAGTCAGCGACGCCACTCCCATTCGAGGGGGGTCATCCGGCGGTCGGCCGTGAGGTGGCCGCCGTCGGGAATCCATACAACCTCGATGGGACACTCACCACAGGCGTTGTCAGCGGGATCGACCGACTGATTCCGGCCCCAAGCGGCTATCAGATTCCCGATGCGATCCAGACTGACGCCGCCGTCAATCCCGGCAACAGCGGCGGACCACTGATGACGAAGGCGAGTACGGTGCTTGGCGTGGTCAACTCAAAACAAGGTGACAACATCGGCTTTGGCATCTCTGCGGCTTTGACTCAGCGCGTAGTGCCTCAGTTGATCACGACCGGCGACTACGACCACGCCTATATGGGCGTTTCACTCCAGACCGTTGGTCCGGCAATCGCCGAGGCCAACAATCTCGCGCGACCACGGGGATTGATTGTCGTCGAAACCGTTCCCGGTGGGCCGTCCGAGGGACACCTCAGAGAGAGTCAGGCGCGAATCGTTGGTGGCCAGCGCGTGCCGGTCGGTGGGGACATTCTGCTTCGACTCGGCAATACAGAGCTGCAGACCTTCGAGGATCTGGCGAGTTACCTCGCCTTACAGACCCGTCCCGGTGACACAGTCCAGGTGACCCTCCTGCGAAACGGGAGCGAACAGACGGTTGATATCGAACTGGGGTCACGTCCGGAGCGCTCGCAGTCGCCACTCCGGTGAATGAATTCCCACGGGCGACGTGACCGGTGGCTCCGCTGTGATCTCTGACACGAAGCCAGCGGGACGACCGGTCGGACAGTAACCAATTAGGGTGCGACGCCGACAGTAAGCAGTGTTCCCCAAGTCCGATACCGGTCAACCATTGCCTCGCGGCGCTCCCAGTCCTCAAGTGGAAAGGCCTCCGCCGGAGGAATCTCGACCTCGGTGTCGGGGATGGTATCCTGTGCGGCAACGTAGAGCCCGCCTTCGCGGAACTTGCCACGGTACTGTGCGCGGCTCCAGCGTTGCATCTCGACGCTGATGCCGTTCTGCCAGGCGTGCGTGTGGGTCGATTCCTCGAAGTAGTTCACCGCACAGAAGAACGTCCCGCCGCTTCGGAGGACGCGACGAATCTCCTCAAGGGCACGGATGGGCTGCTGGGCGTAGTAAAAGGCCTCCATGCTCCAGACGTGATCGATACTGTTGTCATCGAACGGGAGGTGATGAAAGTCCCCCTGAATGAAGGATAGTGCATCGTCCTCGGTATACGAGCGGGCGTTCTGGACCATCTCGGGGCTCCCATCGAGCCCAACGCTCGGACCGATCTCCTGAGTTTCACGGAGCGCACGGAGCGCATACCCTGAGCCCGTACCGAGGTCTAAGAGTGTATCGCCCGGTTCAACAGGCATCCGGGCGAGTGCATGCTTGGCGGTATGCCAGTGGCGCTCTTCCATTCCGCGATCTTTGCCGCTTGTTGCCCACTCGTCGAACTCCTGTTGAATGCTCATGGATTGATCAGGGTTCCACCGTCCTTGGCGGTCGGCGCGAACAGGTCGTGAACTGCTAATTACAATTGCGTCGTCTTTGAGGTTTCCATCGGGCGGTAGAGAGCTCGCCGCAGATATTGTCAACAGTAGGCAATTCGCAACGTGACAAAAGGAGGAGGCGTGTTCCACGGTCGGCCAGGGTGACCCCGCGCGAGAGCTGGAGCATGGCACCGGGATCAC
>CAZFMU010000022.1:0-15352 GCA_964520165.1 uncultured Salinarchaeum sp.
TCACTCGGACACCTCCTCAAAGTCCTGTTCGTCCGCTCGCTGCTGGTCGCGGAGTCGTGGCGGAGTGCGCGATTGAGAGGCATTGCGGAGCGCGTTAAACGTCGCCTTCGCGAAGTTGACCGTCGTCCGGGTGTTCCCGTAACTCGTCGTCCATGCGTCCTCGATGCCTGCGAGTTCAAGCACCTTCTGCGGCGTCTCCGCGGCTGCAAGGCCGAGGCCCTGTGGAGCCGGGTTGATCTCAACAGTAACACTCCCGGCACTGCCCTCGGCTTTGCGGACCAACGAGTGGGTTCCGCCAGGGCGGTCCTCCCAGGAGCCGCTGCCGCGTTCAACCTTGATGATATTCTGCTTGGCAATCCCGATGGCCTTCTGGATGGCCGCGCCGACCTGATCGTCGCGTCCCTCGGCGTAGCCGACATATCCATCGCGGTTGCCGATGACGACGACACACCGGAATTTCACCCGGCGGCCGGAGTCGGTCATCCGCTGGACCATGTTGATATCAAGGACCTCGTCTTCAAGCCCCGGCAGCAGCTGATCGGCGATCTCGGGTTCCTTCAGCGAGAGTCCTGACTGGAGGGCCTCCTCCATCGAGTCGATCTCGCCGTCCTGTACCAGTCGGCCGAGCCGGGTGACCGGCTGCCAGCCGTCGTGTGCATCTCCTGCGCTCATAGTTCGAGTAGTGTCTCCCGGATGTCGTCGAAGTGTTCGGGTAGGTCGGTCGCGTCGAAGGAGCCACTGTATAGCGGCTCCTCGCGGTCGGCAGCGTATTCGGCGATATGTTCGCCGCGATTGCGCCGCCAGTCAGGGAGAACCGCCTCGTTGTGTGGGATATCGAGGCCGGCGTCGATCGCTCCCTCCTGAACCGCGAAAACTTTGCTTCCGGGCGTCGGGCTGTGAAGACCAATATCAAGAACGGCCTCCTCAACTCCGGCATCAAGCGCGCGCTTACCAGCCAGTAGACCGGTTAGATACGCGCTTGGAAGGTTGCCGGTCGGTGCCTCCCAGCCAAACTCCTCAAGATCGGCCGAGATGGCGTTCGCGACCGTATCGTCACTGTCCGGACCGAGGGTCACCAGCTGCGCCCTGACGTGTTTTTTCGAGATCCGCGCACCGAGACCCGGCTTGCCGGATTTCAGCAGTCGCAACCTCTGATGGTAATCCATCCGAACCTCACGCCGACGCACCATCGGAACGTTATACCGATTAACAATTTCCATTAGTTCTCACCTCCAAGGTCGGATCGATCAAGTGTAATGTCGTATGTGTCTTCGATGTAGTTCAGCAGTCGGCGGACATCGGGGAACTCTCCACCACGGGACTTGTTGTACAGCTCCCGGTACTGTCCGGGGGTCAGTGTCCCATCGTCACGGAGCGTCCGAAGGGTCTGGCGCTGGGCGCGAACCTTCCGGGTCCACTCGTCTTTCTCGTCCTGGCGGGCACCGGCCTTGCCCTTCCGGGAGCCGGGGCCCTTCCGGTGGCCATAGGAGCGCTTTTCCGCACGCTCGCGGACACGACCACGGGAGTTACCCTGTTTGGGTTTGGCGCGGATCGTCCCCTCCTCGATAAGTTCAGCAACATCCTCGCGGGTGATAGCGTCCGCCAACTCGTCCTGTTCTTCCGGGTCGAGCCAGACGCGGTTCTCGCCGACATCGAGGATGTCGGCCGCAAGCCGTTTCTGTGCTCTGAGATCGGTCATGTGTTGTCAGCCTCCACTTCGACCTCCTCGTAGGTCGGATTCAACACGCGAATCTCGCGGTCTTCGGCCAGTTCCTCAATGCGCTCGCGCTTGCGACCGCCGACAGCCGAGGCGATCCGAACGGCCTCGCGGTCGGGATCGATGTCCTCGAGTTCGGAGGGCGTATGCACGAGTACCTCTTCAAATCCGCTCGGGTGTTTGCCGCGAACGGCCGTCGGCGTACGATATCCGGCCTCGACGACGTCGCCCTTGCCCTTGATCCGGCGACGCTGTTTCGAGAGGTCACCGCGGGGGCGCCGCCAGGAACTCGGGACACGCTGTTTCTTGTGGTGGTCTTGGCGATTGAACTTCGGCTGGCTCGTCGAGGCACGCTCGGTGAGCAGGCGTTCCTCCTCGTCGCTCAACTCGGGCGTCTTATCGGTGAGGCCCCGAGCGCGGAGTTCGGTCTCGACCTCCTCCGATGGGGTCTCCTCGGCCGCGTCGGCCTCAGCTTCCTCGACTTCTGCAGCCGGTTCAGCTTCAACATCAAGATCACCGACGTCGGCTTTGATCCGGGCGGCGAGTGCCGTCCCGATCCCCTCGACCGATGCCAATTCATCCTGTGAGGCGCCTTTAACGGCCTCTAGCGAGTCAAAGCCCGCCTCGCGGAGGGCCTCGGCCTTGCTCTCGCCGACACCGCTGATCTCGGTGAGTTCGTTGTCTGCCATCTATTCAGGCACCTCCCTTCTCGGGTTTCTGCGTGATGTACACGCCGTCCTGGAAGACACGGATGTCCTTGTCCCGGACACGCGTGAGCTGTTCGATATCGGCAGCAGTCTGGCCGACGGCCTCCTTGTCGGGGCCGCGGACGTAAACGGTCTCCTCGTCGATCTCGACGGTCGTCTGATCGCCGTGGATCGCGGTCGATCGCGGCGCTCGTTCGCCGAGGAAGTTCTCGATGACGACCTCGCCGTCTTCAACTGAGACCTGCATCGGGAAGTGGTTGTAAAACACCTCCATCTCGTATTCGAAACCCTCGGTGACGCCCTGGAACATGTTCCGGACGTGGCTCTCGAAGGTGCCAACCGTCGATGTCGTCTTGGCGTCGTCGGCCTCGCTTTCGATGACGACGGTGTCGTCCTCAACAGAGACCGACACATCAGGATACCACAGGCGACGGGAGACGGTGCCGTTCGGGCCCGAGACGGTCAGGTCGAGCCGATCCATCTCGGCGTCGACGTCCGCTGGAATCTCGAGTTCGGTTCGTTGCATGGTTAGTAGACGTATGCGATGATTTGGCCACCGATACCCTGTTCACGGGCGTCGTAGTGGCTCATAACCCCATGGCTCGTGGTCACCACGAGTGACCCATAGTCGCGCGCCGGGAGATACCGCTTCTCCCACTTTTCGAACTCGTCGGCGCCGACGGAGTAGCGGGGTTTGACCGGACCGCACTCATTGATGCGGCCGTTTAATTCGACCTCGAACTGACCGGCTTTGCCGTCCTCGACGTACTCGAAGCCGTCGATGTATCCGCGGTCATAGAGGACCTCAAGGACGCTCCCGATCTCGTTCGAGGCCGGCGATACCGTATGCGTCAGATGACCGACACTCCCGGCGTTATCGAGTCCCGAGAGCGCGTTACTGAGTGGATCGTCAGCCGTCATGGTTAGCGATACTTCTTAAAGCCCATATCACGGGCAACCTCGCGGAAACACTGCCGACACAGCCAGATGTCGTACTTTCCGACCAATCCCTGCTTGCGGCCGCACCGCTGGCAGGTCTCGCGGTGATCGGTCCGTTTACTGGCGTGTTCGCCGGTGTCGTCGTTCTTACTCATGGGTGACCTCAATATCGAATTCAGATTCGAGGTATCCGATCGCGTCACTCGGATCAAGCCGGTGACCGGCGGGAATCGAACGCGTCTCGTGATCCCGCTGTGAGATCCGATACCCGGGGCGGGTCAGGTTGATCGTAACGTCAAGTCCGTAGATCCCGATATCAGGATCGTACTCCTGGCTCGGGAACTCGGTATGCTCGGCGATACCGAAGCTTACATTCCCGGTATCGTCGAACTGCGACCGCGAGAGATCCGCCAACGGGAGTGCCGTCGCGAGGAACTCATGGGCCTGTTCGTCACGAAGCGTCACCTTGACGCCAATGGGATCACCCTCACGGATATCGAACTCCGGCTCTGAGACCTTTGCCTGCGTTCGCACCGGCTCCTGGCCGGTGAGCTCGGTGAGGATCTCCTCGGCGTTCGCGAGCTCGCGACCGCCCTGTCCAATGCCCATGTGGGCGACAACCTTCTCGACACGCGGCCGACGCATCTCGTGGAATGAGCTATCCGCTTCGCTCATGCATCATCACCGTCGATGAAGTTCTCGTCGATCACGACGATGTACTCCTCGATGGTCTCGAAGACCTCGCCGTCGAGTGACTCGACAATCACGATGTTGTCGGCGCTACCGGCGGTGACATCAATCTCGACGATCTCACCGATCTGACCGGCGTGCACACCACTGACGGCGGTGACCAGCGCCCCCTCCTCGTAGGGGAAGTGCGCGACAATCTCGTTGGACTCGTTGTCGAGGACCAGCGAGTCACGCGGGCTGTACGCGGACTCCTCAACGAGCAGCGTCTGACCGTCGTGCAGCGTGAGCTGGGTGTCGCCACCGGAGACCTGCGTCTTTCCGATGACCCGACCGAGCTTGCTGTCCGCGGCTGCCTCGTCGATTGGCGTCAGAGCGAGTCGACCGCCCTCGTTCGGGAAGACACGGTAGTACTCCTCGCGCTCGGTGAACGCGACGATATCAAACATCCCGATCGGGCGTTGCTCGTCTCGTACCAGGTCACCATTGACCTGGATGGTTCCGGCACTGGTCGCGTATCGCGCTTCCTTGGTTGAGTCGACGTAGCCGAGGACGTCCCGTAGGATGACGACCAACGGAACGCCGGCTTCGCCGTGGGGGCCGGCGTCGGCCTTGACCGTGAAGGTCTCGGTCTTTCGTTCGACCGGCCACGTCTTCGGTGCTGAAAGTCGTTTCTGGTGGTTCGTCATTCGGTATCACCTTCTGTGCCCTGAATCCGTGCCTCGCGTTCGGGATCACGATCAAGTTCAAGATCCGTCACGCGGAGATTCGACGCGTCGAGCGGCCGGGGAACCTCCTCCCCATCGGCCGTCTCGATTGTGACGTCCTCGACATGCACGACGGCGTTCTTGAGATCGACGCGGACAACCTCACCGGTCTCACCGGCGTGATCGCCGCGCATGACCTCAACGGTGTCACCGGCGTTGACCCGGACACGCCGGGTATCGTACTCCTCACGGAGATCCGACGCGAGCGTCGCGTGGACCTGATCGTGGCGTTCGTGCAGCGAGGCACGCTCCGTACGGGCGCGCTGTTTGCGTGGTTGCTTGCTCATACGATCATCGTAGCTGTGCTGGCGATTGTTCCAAACCGTTCGGCGACTTCACGGGCGACGGGACCCTTGATCTCGGTCCCACGTGGTTCCTCGTTCTCGTCGATGATGACGGCGGCATTGTCCTCGAACTTCACCCGTCGGCCGTCAGGCCGGCGAATCGGTTTGCGCTGGCGAACGATCACGGCCTCAAGCACTTGGCGTCGCATCTCGGGGGTGCCTTTGGTCACGGACACGCTGACCTTATCACCGAGACCCGCCTTTGGATGCCGGTTGAGCGTTCCGGTGTAGTTGTGAACGCTGACCAGCTTGAGTTCGCGGGCGCCGGTGTTATCGGCACACTGCAGCGATGAGCCCTTCTCGAGGCCCTGTGTGACGTCTGCGTTGATTGCTTCCATTACTGTTCACCTCCGTCGGCCGCCGAGGTAACCTCGACGACGACGTGTGATTTGGTCTTCGAGAGCGGGCGACATTCAGCGATCTTCACCTCGTCGCCGACCGACAGTGGCTCCAGGACCCCCGGCACATGGGCCGGGATCCGGGACCGTCGTTTCATGTATCGGTCGTACTTCGGAACCGAGACATCGTATTCCCGCTCAACGATGACCGTCTTGTCCATGTCCGTCGAGACCACCTCTCCCTCCAGGACTTGGCCCCGGACAGAGAGATCGCCGTAGAACGGACAGGTCTCGTAGTCGTAGTCCTCCGGGCGGTCTGGCTCCGGAGGCATCGGTACATCTAAGCCGATTGCCATATCGTATCACCTCGTGTTTCGGTCCGTTCGGCCGGCCGGGCGCGGAGTCGGCGTCCGGCGACCGTAACGGTGGTGCCATCCACAGAGGATGGCTGGACCGCGTGGTCCATACTCGCAAAGCGATCGTCGGGGAGGACGAAGGCGAAGGTTGCCTCCGCCTTCGGCACCTGTCGCACCCGATCGGCACCCGCGACAACGAGCGTGTTCGTCGTCTCGCGGCGCACGCGACCGGCGATCCCGACAAGATCGGGGTTGGTTGCCTCGACGACCTCCACAGGGAGGCCCGAGAGTTCGTGTCGCGGGAGCGTTTCGGGTGTCAGCGGCGTCATTCGATATCGCCTTCTTCGCGCTGAATGGTCTTGATTCGAGCGATCGCACGACGCAGTTCCTTGATTCGCCCCGGATCGTCCGGAGCGCCACCAGCGGCCTGGACGGCCTTGGCGTTGAGCAACTCCGTGCGGAGCTCCTCAAGTTCGGCCTCGCGCTCGGCAGGCGTCATATCGCGGATCTCCGCTGGGTGCAGGATCGTCATTGCTCTTCGTCCTCCATTTCATCAAGCAGTTCTTCGGCCTCCTCTTCGACTTCCTCGTCAAGCTCGTCGAGTTCTTCCTCGATAGAGGCGACCTCTTCGGGTTCAGCGACGGGCTCTTCCTCAGGCTCGGTGACGACCTCTTCCTCCTCAACCGGCGCTTCCTCAACGGGCGCCTCCTCAACAGGCTCTGCCGGAGGTTCGGACTCGGCAGCCGCCTCAAGCTCTTCGACGGCCTCTGGCTCAACATCCTCGGCGATGAGTTCCTCGACGCCCTCCTCGGGTTCGCTTGGCTCAAGGTCGCTCGTGTCGGCGCCCTCGGCCACCTGGAAGTCGTCGGGTAACTCCGCTCCCGGTGGGATGATCTTGACGTTCACCCCAATGGTGCCGAGTTTCATCACCGCGACGGACTGCCCGAAGTCGACAATCTCGTCGGCCGGTTCGCCGTTGTGTTTGATGTAGCCATCGGAGAACTTCTCGACGCGCGAGCGCGCACCGGTCAGCTTGCCGGCGAGTACGATTTCGGCCCCAAGCGCCCCGGAATCCATGATCCGGTCAAGCGTGGTGTGTCCGGCCTTCCGGAAATACCAGCCGCGCTCAAGCGCGTTTGCCAAGCGGTCGGCGACAATCCGGGCGTTGAGATCCGGTTCGTCGACCTCTTGAACGTCAATCTGTGGATCCTCAAGATCGAACTCGCTTTCGAGCGTCGAGGTGATCTTACGGATGTTCTCACCGCCCTTGCCGATCACCATACCCGGCTTTTCGGCCTTGAGGACGATCTGAGTCCCCATCGGCGTCTTGGCGACTTCCATGCCACCGTAGCCGGCCCGGCCGAGTTCGTCCGCGAAGAACTCGTCGATCTGTGAGCGCTGGAGTCCGTCGTCGATGAACTGTTGTTCATCAGCCATTATTCATCACCCTCCGCGGAGCGTGGTTCGTCGGCCTCAAGAACCAGTTCAACGTCTACCTCGGGCGTGTTCCAGGCCGATGCACGGCCCATCGCTCGTGGCTGACGTCCCTCGGACTCGCCGACCTTATGAGCGGCAACATGATGGATGGTCATCGATTCGCCGTCGAAGCCCTGGTGCTCGGCGTTGCCAATGGCGTTCTCAAGGAGATCGAGAAACGCCTTGCTGGCCTTCTCAGGGTACCGTCCGGCGTCCCAGCCGTCGATGTTCGACCGGTGACCGACACCGCTGTTGTGCTGGCGGAACGGTACCGGCTGTTCCTCGTCGATGACCGCGTGGAGGTACTCGGTCGCCTCTGCGGCGGTCATGCCCTTGATCTCGCGAGCGAGGGCCTTGCTGTGCTTGTGACTGATCTGTCGGTCCCGGAGCATCGCCTTGGCGTGCTGGTCCGGGTCCGTCTGGATACTGTAACTGATTCCCATACGGATCACCTCATTTGAGCGGCACGAACTTCGAGGAGCGTGTCGCTCCGATCCCGGCCTGGCCGTGTTCGACCTGTTGTCGGGTGAGTTGGAACTCCCCGAGGTAGTGGCCAATCATCTCCGGCTCGACCTCGACGCGCTCGAAGGACTGCCCGTCGTGAACGGCGAAGGTCAGCCCGACAAACTCCGGCAGGATCGGCATGTTCCGCAGGTGTGTCCGGATGGGGTCCTGTGCGGACTCCTCCGGCGTCGTCTCGCGGGCCGTCTCCAGGAGCTTCTCGCGCTGGGTCCCGAGACCGCGTTCGATAGTTCGCCGCTGGCGTGCGGGGAGCAGTTCCGCGACCTCGTCGATACTCATGTCCTGCAACTCCTCGAGCGTGTGGCCACGATAGGTGAACTCACCCTCCTGGCCGGTACGATACTCCGAACTCATTCGTTACCACCCCGTCCGGTACGGCGGGATGAAATATCACCGACCTTGCGTCCCGGTGGCGCGTTCCGCGAGACGCTCTTTGGCCGTCCCGGGTGCTGTCGGCCGCCCCCACCGAAGGGGTGGTCGACAGCGTTCATCGCGACACCACGGACACGGGGCCAGATCGTTCCGCGGGACTGAACCTTGTGGTATTTCTTGCCGGCCTTAACGATCGGTTTCTCGGTCCGGCCGCCCCCGGCGACGACGCCGATGGTCGCTCGGCAGGTCGGATCAAGCCGCTTGACCTCGTCGCTCGGAAGCTGCACGACCGCCGCGTCTTGATCGTGAGTAACCAGGCGGGCACTGACCCCGCTAGCCCGGGCGTACGTCCCGCCGTCGCCCGGCTGGGCCTCAACGTTGTGAACCGGGATGCCTTCCGGGATCTCCGCCAGCGGTAGGGTATTCCCCGGCTCAATCGGGGCCGAGATGCCGACGTGCAACTCGTCACAGACACCGACACCCTCAGGGGCGATCACAAGCCGGCGGTCGCCGTCCTCAAACTCGACATCGGCGACTGGCGCCGACCGTGTCGGGTCGTGGTCGATCTCGACGACAGTCCCGACAACGGCGTCGACATCGTCGTCGGTCGTCTTGTGCTGCTTCTTTGAGTCGTACCGGTGGGAGGGTGCCCGGAAGGTCGACCCCCCGCGACCGCGTCGTTGGCCTCGGATGCGTCGTCCCATGATTAGAACACCCCAATTCTGGATGCAACCTCACCGGCATCGTCGTCCTCGGACAACTCAACGATCGCCTTCTTGTAGCCATCCATGGTGAAGTGTGCGTTGACGCCGACAACATCGACATCAAAGCGGTCGGCGACCTCGTCGGCAATTTCGGGCTTCGACGCGCCTGGATCAACCGCGAACTGGAGCTTGTTCTCGAAGTCCATGTCGTTCATCGCCTTCTCGGTCACCAGCGGGTGTTTGATCACATCGCGCGTCATCGATCATTCACCTCCGCGAGCGCGGACTCCGTATAAACGGTCAGACGCCCCGGATGAGTTCCGGGGGCCAGCTCCTCGGCGTCGACCTCGCGACCGGTCGCCACATCCGCTCCGGCGAGATTACGAGCGGCCTTCGACGGGCCAGCCTCGCTGGAGGTCACAAAGAGGATTGACGCCGGAGTCTTGCGCTTTCGACCCCGGGTCGTTCCCCGTCCGGCGCGAATCGTCCGTCCGTCATCAGCCCGCTCAACGTCGGCGTGGAGACCGACCGCCTCAAGGAATGCGACGACCTCGCGGGTCTTGATCAGCTCCTCGAAGTCATCAGAGACGACGACCGGGAGTTCGAGGTCCGTATCAAATTCGTGGCCGCGGTCTGCGACCAGCTCGGCATCGGCCGTAGCGGCGATGGCCGAACGGACCGCCTGTTTGCGCTCCTTATCGTTGAGGTCTTTGCTCCGGTCTTTCTCGGCCTTCGGCGGATGGGCCCGCCGGCCGCCGACAACGTGCGGGACGCGTGCTGCCTCCCCGTTGATGCGAGGAACGTGCGCCATTCCGCGACCGCTCCCGGGCGACTCGGCCGGCGTGCGGAGCCCGGCGTATTCGTCGGCGCCGTAGTCCTGTTTTCGATTTGCCTGGGCGGCGAGCACGGCGCGTTTGATCAGGTCTGGCCGGACGGTCATCTCGAAGACTTCCGGAAGGGTGACCTGATCAACGGCGTTGCCGTCCAGATCGTGGATTGTCGTCTGCATTGGTTATCCTTGGTTCGATGCGGTTGATACGTGTCGCACCTCGGGATCGAGGCGCGGTTGGTCGTTTGGCCGGATCGCGGGGCGGAACCGCAGGAGCCGCTGTTCTGGACCCGGCAGCGATCCCTTGATCAGCGCGTAGGAGCCGTCGACTTCGCCGAAGTTGACGAAGCCGCCATCGGGCGTCACATCGTCGTCGCCGATCTCGATTAGTCGTTTGTTCAACTCGGTTCGCTGGTGATAGCCGGTCTGACCCTGCTGGGGGACCGTCGAGCGGACCCGCGAGGGGTTCCACGGACCGAGGTTCCCGATCCGTCGACGCCAACCCTGACGGGCGTGTTTGCCCTTACGGCGCTGGACGCCCCAGCGCTTGACAGGGCCCTGCGTCCCCTTGCCCTTCGTGATCCCCGAGACATCGAGGTACTCGCCAGCGCGGAAGATGTCAGTCATCGCGTGACTGCCACCGTCGGCCAGCAGTTCGATGCCGTGGTCAATCCGATCGGCCACGGACCCACCACCGATGCGGGTCTCCATGACGTGTGGTCGCTTCTGTGGAACGCCATCAACAGCACCGGGAACGGTGTGGGTGATCATCCGGACATCGTCGACGAGGCCGTCCTCGGCCGCGGTGCGGATCGCGTCGGCACCGCCGTCGAAGTCGGGCTCCTCGGGCACGTCGAGCGCTCGTTCAAGATCAGCGTGCGTCTCAGGAGCCCAGAGTTCGGTCTTCGGTCGGAGCCCGTAGGGGGTCTCCTCGTAGACGCGCAGGGCGGCCGCTCGCATTGGCGGCGTCTGGACGACGGTGACTGGGACGGTCTCTTCCATGCCCTCGTTCGGGGCACCCGACTGGTCGTTGATCATCACCACGTGGGTCATGCCGGCCTTGTACCCGGCAAACCCCTGCAGCATCGGCTGTCCGTCGGCCTCCGGCCACGAATCGAACCGGGGGACGTCACTCTCGGCGCGTTTTCGGGGGCTGAATCCCAGCGAGCCTTTGCGTGGTCTGTTTGGTTCTGGCATTGTCTCACTCCGTGAGCGTGAGGGTTGCGAGCGAGGCGAGCACCGCTTCTTCGGTGCGCACAGTCTCGCTTCCCTGGTTCGGGATCGTGTTCAACCATCGGTCGAACCCGGCCGGGGCGTCGGCGGTCGTGTCGGTAACCGCCGCCACGTCGACGCCGAGTATCTCGGGGAGGCCACGCTTGGGCGCACCGAAGGCGACGGTCGCACCATCGCGTTGGATACGCCTCACGAGCGGGCCAAGCCCCGATGTGGTCAGCGCGTCGCCGTGACGGGAGGTGGCGATCCGGATCCCGGCGTCATCGCGGTCAAGCGCTGCGTGGAGATCCGCTCGCTCAACGACGAATCCCGGTGGGGACTCGTCGACGAACTTCGCACGGACTGGTCGTCGCGAAGAGATCCTGACGGTCACACGCTCTCCCTGCGCAAGCTCCCGGTCATCGGGAGCGGGGAGGGAGATCGGGTGTTGCAGGCCGCAATTGACCCGAACGCGCCCATCAGGTCCGACCTCGGTCACGATACCCTGTCTCGTCGACCCCGGATCGCTCGATCCGGAGCCCGTCCGCGACGAGGCCTGAAGCGGCGGCAAGACACCAGCGTACTCCAGTTCGTCCCGCGTGCCCCACAGTTCCTTTCGGAGGTAGGGCGGTGTCGCGGCGTACCGAAGGACGGTTTCGACGAACCCGCCGTCGTACTGGCGTTCGCCTTCCCGGTCGGGGAAGACGATCACCCGGTCAACCCGGAAGATGATCGCCGCGCGGGCGATCGTACCGAGCTTGCGAGTGGCGTCGCGCTTGCCGTCGGTTTCCCGACCGATCGACGACGGAACGAGTGCGCTGAGTGTCACGCCGAGACGCTTTCACGCCTCGCCACTAGACTGTACCGGTGTCTACCCAAGCGGGTCATAAAAGCGTAGCGATGCACGGAATCGGGTGAGACAGCCCCACATGGCCGGTTCGACGGTGGCGGGTGGAAACCTTGATTGTCGGTGACGGCCGGTGGTAGGGTATGACAGGATTCTCGGACCGCGTCGAGCGCATTTCGATTAGTGGCATCCGCGAAGTTTTCGAGGCTGCCAGCGAGGACGCGATTAATCTTGGTCTGGGACAGCCGGACTTCCCGACCCCAGAGCACGCCCGCGAGGCCGCACGCACGGCAATCGCAGCGGGTGAGGCCGACGCCTACACCTCAAATAAGGGGATGCGATCGCTCCGGGAGGCCATCGCCGATCGGTACGCAGCCGATCGCGGACTCCAGGTTGATCCGGAAGCGATCATTGCGACCGCCGGTGGGAGTGAGGCGCTTCACCTCGTCATGGAAGCACACGTCGATCCGGGCCAGGACGTGCTGGTGCCGGATCCGGGGTTTGTCTCCTATAAGGAGCTGACGAAACTGGCTGGCGGTGAGCCGGTTCCGGTCGGTCTGCGGGATGACCTGACGCTCGCTCCATCGGCTGTCGAGGAGGCGATCACCGAAGACACGGCCGCATTCGTGGTCAACTCACCGGCGAACCCCACCGGCGCGGTCCAGTCGGAGGCGGACATGCGTGCGTTCGCTCGGATTGCCGACGAACACGATGTGTTGTGCATCTCTGATGAGGTCTATGAGAGTATCGTCTTCACCGGCGAGCACCACTCGCCATTTGCCTTCGCCGACTCTGACAATGTCGTGCTCGTGTCGGCTTGTTCGAAGACCTACTCGATGACCGGCTGGCGACTCGGATGGGTGATCGGCGCCCGGTCGCGGATCGACCGGATGCTCCGGGTGCACCAGTACATCCAGGCCTGTGCGACCGGGGCGTCACAGCACGCCGCCGAGGCCGCCCTGAGTGGACCACAGACGCCCGTCGAAGAGATGGTTGACGCCTTCGAGGCCCGGCGCGACGTCCTGTTGGATGGCCTTGAGGAGATGGGCCTCAACACGCCGACCCCAGACGGTGCATTCTACGCGATGCCCTCGGTCCCGGAGGGATGGGTCGATGCCGTGATTGACCGCGACGTGATCGTGGTGCCCGGCGAGGCCTTTGGCGCCGGTGGAGCCGGATCGGCTCGGATCTCGTATGCGACCGGGATCGAGGATCTGAAAGAAGCGATCGAACGGATGCGTGAGGCAACCCGGGCCTGCCGGTCAAACGCGTCACGTTGAGCCTCGATCGGCGGCGGGGGGGACGTGCGCAATACCCCGTTGAATGACAACAGTTAACATGAGTCGGCTCGTACGCGTCAATGGCGATACGAACCGACGATTCACGCTACCGATCATGACCGGAGATCAATTCCACGAGACCGATACCGAGGAAACGCCGCCAACCGCCCCAATCGACACCGACCGGTACGCATCGGTCACCGTCGACCACGAGGAGACGATCATCTACGATCGAGAGCACGAGGAAGCCTGGATTCAGGCGGATACGGCGCGGTCGCTCGGTGACCTTCAGTAATCAGGCTGTAGAAACGATCCGAATCACATCCCCTTCTTCGAGTTCTTGTTCGTCGCTGATCTCGCGATTCGAGCGTGCGTCAACCGCGTGGAGATATCCCTCACCGATGTCACTGTGGATCGCATACGCGAGGTCGCGAGCGGTTGCGCCGGTCTCCAGCAACAGCGCGTCCGGCAGAACGTTCCCTTGACCATCCGTCCAGTTGGTGGCATCCTCGACGGGAAAGACGGTGATCTGATCGAGTAGATCGTAGACCGCCCGGTTTAACGCCTCCTGCACACCCGTCCCGCCGTACGTCTCGACGGTTTCGCGGATAGTCTCAAGCCCGGCCTGTTGCTGGTCGCTGACGTCCGCTTCGATGGAAAACGTCGCGTCGCCAGGATCGTAGGCGACCAGTCCGTCGGCGGTTGCCCGACGAAGAGCAAGTTCGCCCTCAGCGGTTGTCGGAACTACCGGACGATCAATCGATAGGAGGGCCGATGCCGTCTCCTCTGGGGCGATATCGATTTTGTTAGCAGCGACAAGGATAGGTTTTGTTCGGCGACGGAGTTCCGAGGCCAGCGCCTGTCGCGCACGATCGTCCCAGTCGGCCGGGGTTGATGGGTACTCGATATGCCGGAGACAGGTGGCGATATCAGCCTCGCTTGCTCCGAGACCAGAGAGCAACTCGACAAGAGCCTCATCGATATCGAACTCAGGAGACCGCGACCGTCGCTCGACAGTCTCCCAGTTGCGGTCGATGATTCCGGCGAGCCACCGATTAAGCTGCTCCTCAATGAAGTCAACCTCCTCAAGCGGATCGTACGTTCCGGGTTCAACAGGGTTCCCCTCAGCATCGGTACCACCGGACGCGTCGACAACGTGGATAATCACATCCGCGTTGGTCAGTTCGTCGAGAAACTGATTGCCGAGTCCACGGCCCTCGTGTGCGCCGGGGACCAGCCCCGCGACATCAAGGAGTTCGACCGGAACATACCGTTTGCCGTCGTGGCAATGTTCGTTGCCACAGCGCTCTTCGAGTTCGAGGCAGGGACACTCAGTGCGAACGTAGGCGACTCCGTGGTTGGGGTCGATCGTCGTAAAGGGGTAGTTGGCGGCGTCGGCGTCGGATTGGGTCGCCGCCTCAAAGAACGTCGACTTGCCGGCATTTGGCTTCCCAGCGAGAGCGACGGTGAGCATTGTCTGTGGCTTCGGCCAGCGAGCGGCAACTGCCTTTCGTTCACTCGGCGGGGTCGCCGGTCGTTGAGGAGCACACCTCGACCGTTTCGGTCGCGCGCATCGTCCCGTCGACGGCCGCCGTCTTACTGACGACGAGGTTCTCACATCGGACATCACCGCGCACGCGAGCGTCGCCGTCGATGCGGACAGTCCCATCATGGGCGGTGACATCTCCGACAATATCGACCCCAGGGGCGAGTTCAATCCCGTTCGGGGCTGTGAGACTGCCGAAGATAGTCGTGTCTGTGCCGATCCGACAGGCCGTAGCGCGGATATTGCCGTGGAGTCGACAGCGCTCGCCGATGACTGCTGGCGCATCAACCCGCCAGCGCGCATCGCCAATCTCACCACCGCGCGGGCAGACAAACGGTGCTGGCGGGGCGAGCGTACCACCGGAAAGGAGGTGCCAGAAGATCGTCCCGGCAAACAGGGCCGCCGGCCGAGGACGACGACGGACGGCCGTGCCGGTCGCTGCAACCCCGTCACGGACCGTCGCCGTGGCAGCCCGGAGCACGTCGCCACCACACCGGAGCGGGCCGGCAGCCACGACATCCGCGCCAAGTGCGGCGCGGCGGCCGACAAGGAGTTCGGCATCAACGTGACTGTCGGCATCAAGATAGCAGTCACCAGCCGCCTCAATGTGCCCTCCGATGTGGACCGCGCGACCAGCGAGAACCGTCTCGGCGCGCACTCCAAGGTCGATCGTACTACTATCACAGAGAATGGCATCGCCGGGGACGAC
>CAZFMU010000023.1:0-15303 GCA_964520165.1 uncultured Salinarchaeum sp.
ATGAGCGACACCCACGCCGACACTGCCACCGACCGCCGCGAGGCCGTCCTTGAGGCCGTCGAGGAGGTCCGTCAGGAGGCCCGCAAGGCGGTTGCCCTCCATGCCACGGTCGATGGCCTGTTGGTGTTCATCGTGGGGAGTCTCGCGGTGTATCTCACCGGCAGTGGCACTCGCGGTGGAACCGTCCGGATCGGCCTACCGGAGGGGCTCGCCAGCACCGGCGAGGCGGTTGGACTCTACATCCCTGGATCACTGACGGTCGCAGGAATCGACGTGGTAGTGCTCGGCGGGACGCTCATCGTCGCCCTCGTTGACGCCGCCGTCCGGTATCGACGATTCGATGTCACACAGCTTGAGGCCTACAATCCTGAACTCGAAGTGGCCTTCCGGACAGCCCGGGATGCCGCCAGTGACGCGAAGGACTCGCCGGTCGCCGGGCATCTCTATGCGGAGGTACTAGAGGGACTCGAACGCGCATCGACCCGCGAGTTCGTCCGCTGGCGACAGATGTACGCCGCCTTTGGAGTGGTGCTTCTGCTCGCCGTTGTCGGGGCTGGTGTTGTCGGCCTCGGTCTTGAGGTAGGAGACGGTGGTGGAGACACGACACCGACAATCGACACCGGTGGGCAGGACTTCGTCGGCGAGGAGGCGCCGGTTGATCGCGGGAGCGAGAGCCGCGAGATCGTGTTAGGACAGACCGGCGACACAGCGGATGTGACCGGCGAGTACGATGCCGGCGAGTTCAGTATCGACACCGCCTCGCTTGAGGCCGCCCAGGCGTCGTTTACCGACGAAACCCGTCCTGAAAACGCCGATCTCGTGCGAGACTACTACGAACAACTACGCGGGGACACCGCGGAGGACCCATGAGCGATCACGAATCCGAGACAGCACTAGACACGGAGAACGGAGAAATCGACGCCGAGGCGGTTGCGGAGACCCTCGCCGCGGTTGAGACACAGATCGCCAACCGGATCGTCGGCCAGGAGGAGATCGTTCGACGCCTGCTTGTCTGTCTGTTGACCGACGGCAATGCCCTGCTTGAGGGAGCCCCCGGACTGGGGAAGACGCTCCTTGTCCGGACGCTCGCCGAGGCGGTCGATCTGTCGTTCTCGCGCATCCAGAACACCCCCGATCTGATGCCCTCAGACGTCACCGGCACGGAGGTCATCCGCGAGGTCGGCAACGACCGCGAGTTCGTCTTCGAGGAGGGCCCGATCTTCGCGAACGTCGTGTTGGCCGACGAGATCAACCGAGCGACGCCAAAGACCCAGGCGGCACTGCTTGAGGCCATGGAAGAAGAGCAGGTCACCGCTGGCGGCGAGACCCGACACCTGCCGGAGCCATTTTTCGTGCTGGCGACACAGAACCCGATCGAGCAGGAGGGCACCTATCCGCTTCCGGAGGCCCAGCAGGATCGATTTACAATGAAGCTCCTGCTTGAGGCGCCCCCACCGGAGGACGAAATCGAGATTGTCAAGCGTTACACCGAGCGGCTGAACACGCTGCCGGAGGTCGAGACGGTGCTCTCAAGCGAGCGCCTGCGGGATCTCCAGCGCACGGTTCGACAGGTCCCCGTGGCTGAGGACATCCGCGAGCGGGCCGTTGCCATCGTCAACGCAACGCGTGACGCTGACCGCATCGATTATGGCGCCAGCCCACGGGCGAGTATGGCGCTTGTGACCGCGGGCAAGGCCCAGGCGCTTTTCGAGGGGCGAACCTACGTGACCGAGGCCGACCTTGAGGCGATGGCCGTGCCGATCCTGCGTCACCGAATCGGACTCGACTTCCGCGCCCAACAGGATGGGCTGACCCCCGATGAGGTCATCGACACGCTGGTGTAACGGCCATGGCGATTGACCCGGCGTTCCTCCAAGAGCTCAAACGCTTTGACGTGGCCGGCCGGCGGGAGCTGGCGGTCGCCCAGCAAGGCGAGCGGCGCTCGCAGGACCTCGGCGAGGGACTGAC
This sequence comes from uncultured Salinarchaeum sp., assembly GCA_964520165.1. GTDB lineage: Archaea > Halobacteriota > Halobacteria > Halobacteriales > Salinarchaeaceae > CAZFMU01. Next base: position 1,969 of record CAZFMU010000023.1, read on the forward strand.
ATTCAGTGACTTCCGGCGGTACGTCGAAGGCGACGATCCGGGCCTGATCGACTGGAAGATCTACGCCCGGACGAATGAGCTCTACGTCAAACAGTTCGAGGCCGAACGCAGTATGCGGGTGCACGCGCTCGTTGACACGAGTGCATCGATGGGCTTCGGTGACCGGGCGAAATTCGAGCGGGCCGCGAAGATCGCGCTGGGATACTGCTATCTGTTTGCCGCCGACCACGACGACTTTCGGGTAGCGACCCTCGGTGAGCAACCACAGCGCCTTGACTCGGGGGCGAGTACCCCCGGAGAGTTGCTCTCGATCATCGAGCGGCTCAACGGCGTCAGCCTTGCGGGCGAGCTGGCGGTCGACGCCGCGCTTAAGGCCTACGCTGGCACGACAACCGCCCGGTCGCTGATCGTACTGGGGAGTGATTTCTTGGTCGATCCGGACGCACTCGCCGCCGGGCTTGATGCGCTAAGCGATCACGAGGTCGTCCTAGTGAACGTAGTGGCCCCCGAGGAGGTTTCGCCGCCGGTCAGCGGTGAGACCATCTTCGAGGGGATCGAGACCGTCTCCCGACTGCGGACCTACTTCAGTCCGCGGCGTAAACAGCAGTATCGCGAGGACCTCAAAGCGCACTGGGCGGACCTCCAGGCAGTGGCCGATCGCCACGGCGCGGAGTACGTCCGGGTACGGACCGACGGCGACTTCTTCGAGGCGTTCGCCGAGGCCTGGATTGGCTAAAACCACTCCCGGGCTTTGAGCCGGGCGGTCAACGCGATTCCCTGACGGATCGCCCGGCGGACCAGTCCACCGGCGTTGTACACCCCCTCACCGTCGTCGTACGTAAGACCACGGACGACCACGACCGGCACCTGTTCGTCCGCCTGGCCGAACAGCAGCGCAGACCCCGCGCTGAGTTCGTCGGCAATGAGATCAAGCCCGCCAACCTTCGGCTGTCCGTAGAGGTCACTCTTGCCGAAGTTGCTGTCGACCGCCGCAATCCCGGAGCATCCAACGGCGAGGTCCATTGTTCCTGGACCGAGAATCTCCGAATCCGAGAGGACGACGGCTACGTCCGTGTCGGTTCGTTCCGCAATTTCCTTCCGGATGCGCCGGGCACTCGCGTCGGGATCCGCCGGTAAGAGGGTCATCTGCCCCGCCGGCGTATTCGACCAGTCGACACCAGCGTTCGTACAGAGGTGGCCATCGCGATCGGTGATCAATGCCGCCGGAAAGTCCGCAGCGGCCTCACGGGCGGTCTCCGGATCGACGGCGTGTTCGACAAGCACCTCCTCTCCGATCCGTGCGATGGGAAGCGCCCCGAGAACCTCAGATTCCTGGTAAATGAGGGCGACCTCGGCGGGATCGAGGCCAGTGACATCGGCCACACGGTCATCGCGGTCGGTCACCTCGACACCATCAGCCTCAACGAGGCGGTTCTCGGCAATCGAAACGACCTTTGAGGTGATCACAAGAACGTCGCCGTCGGTCAGTGGATACTCCTCGGCGGTCGTCTCCACAATCCGCTTCACGAGATCGTCGCCCGGCTCAACACGACCGATATCAAGACCGTGAAATGTGAGGTCGGGCATTGGTTGGCTACTCGCGAATAACCGTCACCGAGACAGGCGACCGGAAGACGACCGTCTCGGCCACCCGTCCGACCAGCTGACGGTCCGCGTCTTGTCGACCGTGTGCACCCATGACGACATGATCGACATCCTCCTGGGTGGCGTACTCGGGGATCAGGCGTTGGGGATCGCCGATCTCGTATTCGGTGGTAATCTGCCGGTCGTACTCGGCAGCGATTTCCTCGGCCTCCTCAAACACCCGATCGGCCGCCTCTTGCTCGTCGGCGTACCACTCATCGGAGCCGACAATCGGCTCGTAGGCCGACTCTTCTCCCCCACCCTCGTGTGGATCGAATGGACTGCTCACGTAGTAGGCGATGATCTCCGCCTCAGGATAGGTCTCAAGGCTGTGTCGGAGTGCGCGGTCGGCGAGTGGCGAGCCGTCAATCGGGACGAGAATTGTTAGTGCCATGAACACATATCACAGGTGAAGTGTCTTAGCAGTTTGGGCACGGAGTCTCGAAGGGGCGACCCACGGGAGCGAGTACGAAGACGTAGCGTGCTATCCGTCCTGGGATGTGTCCGTGCGCGCCCTCGAATAGGTGTCGACACGCTCGCCCGTCGCCGGGTCCCGTTCGGCGACGGCGGCTATGATGTCCTCAAGGGCGGCTGTTGTCGTCTCAAGCGGCGCTGTATCATCAAGCCCATCAAGACGACCGAAGGCGAGTTCGGCGCCCGTCCCGAGCGCAACGCGGGGCTCGTCGAGCGCAGCGCCCTCTGGGGTGACCTGTCGGAGGTGGGCGTCAGGGGATGCAACGACCGCCTCAACGCCGGTCCGTTGAGCTGCCCCGGCGGCAACCCGGGCGACGACCTCAGCAGTGAGTCCGGCGGCCTGCTCGCGACGAGCCCGTCGAAGCGCGCTCTCAAAGCGGCGACGAAACGTGTCGATCGCCCCGGTATCCGCGATGGCACCGACCCCGACGTCTCTGATCGCGAAGACACGCTGTGTGCTATCGCCGGTGACCGTTTCGCCGCGAGTGGTTCGACGGTCGCCAGCGATGGCAACTCCGGAGTCAGTTTCAATTGCGACAACTGTTCCCATAGAAGGGCGTTACCACTTATCCCACAAAGAAGTTCGCTGTGAGGTCACCGGACGAGATTTCGGGCCCACGCAGAGAGCACCTCGCTCAGGACAACCACGGCGAAGATGGCGATCAGAATCATCGCAACAGACGACCACGCGAAGGCATTGATCGCCCGGAACAGCTGAACACCGATGCCACCAGCACCGACAAACCCAAGAATCGTTGAATCACGGACGTTAATGTCCCATCGGTAGACAGAGAGTCCGACGAGCGCCGGCTTAACTTGCGGGAGAATTCCGTAAATGAGCACCTGCCAAATAGACGCTCCGGTCGCTCGGACGGCCTCAACCTGTCCAAAATCAATCTCTTCAATCTCCTCACCCAGCAGCTTGCCGAGAAAACCGACTGACCGGAAGGCGATGGCGACTGCCCCCGCGAGCGGTCCCGAGCCGAGGACCACCACGAAAATTAACGCCCAGATGATGGTGTTAACTGATCGGCTGACGGTGACAATCACTTTCCCCAGCCAATATGTCGCGACGTTTGGGGTGGTGTTCTCTGCGGCGATCAGCGCGACCGGCAGCGCCAGTACTAGTGCGCCAGCGGTTCCCAGCGCGGCAATCTGGATCGTCTCAATTAACGGGCTGACGATATCGGTAGTGTATGCCACGTCGGGGGGATACATCCGCGTCAGCAGATCACTAACCTCTCGCGGAATGGTATCAACGGCTGCCGACTGCATATCAAGGTATCGCCAGGATGCGACGAACACAATCAACGCCGCCAACCAGATAAGATATCGAACGACGCGTTGACGGCGATCAAATCGCGTCCAGGTGCCAGTCGACATTACTGATACCTCCGTCGGACGAACGCGCTAACCCCTTCTGCCACCAGCACGACCAGGATGATCGCGAGCAGAATAGCCGACACGTAGGGGTAATCATACCGGTTAAACGCCGTCAGCAACACCGAACCAATCCCACCGGCACCGACAATCCCGACAATCGTTGAGGTCCGGATATTGATATCCCATCGGTAGACCGACAGGCCAGCAAACCGAGGGACAATCTGTGGAATCACCCCATATAAAAGCACCTGCAGTGGGGATCCCCCGGCGGCGCGCACGGCATCAACGCTACCCATGTTGATGTCCTCAAGATCCTCAGCGAGAAGCTTTGAAAAGAACCCCACCGTTTTGAAGGTGATCGTGATGATCCCTGCCAGCGGGCCGAGTCCAACGGCTTTTACCATCAATATTGCGACAATAATAGCGTTGAACGCGCGAGAAATCGAAATAAAGCCACGGTTGAGGTAATACAGCGGGCGTGGTGAGAGGTTTTCAGCAGCCATAAACGCGATTGGGACACTCAGAAGAATCCCTGTCACCGTCGAGATCATCGCCATCGCAACACTCTCAATCATCTTATCGATAATCCGCTGTGTCTGGCGTGGCGTCGCCTCTGGTGGGAGGAAGTCACCCAACAAGGTTACTCCACGGCTAACCCCTCGTAGCACCCGAGCTGGGTCGAATCCAACCCCCTGTGCCGACCACAGAAAAAAGCCAACAACACCAACATAAACACCCCACTTGATCCAACGACTGCCGAAGACGCTTGGTCGCTCCCAGGTGCGGTGCTCAGTACTCATCGGTACTCATCTGGCTGTCGAGTCGAACTCAGAGTGCTTGTCAGCCGATCCGACAGAAGGGTCGCCGGTGGCATCGGGGATGTCCGCGCCCCGGTAGATCCGATCAAGGACATCCTCGTCAACCGCAGACGGAGGCCCCTCAAAGACCAGTTCACCATCATGGAGCCCGACAACGCGGTCGGAGTATGCCAATGCCAGATCAACCTCGTGGATGTTGATCAACACGGGAACCGACCGATCGGTGGCGACATCAGCTAACAGTTCCATGACGATCGATGAGGTTTCAGGATCCAGACTTGAGGTCGGTTCATCAACTAGCAGGATCGATGGCTCTTGAATAACCGCTCGAGCGATACCGACGCGCTGACGCTGGCCACCGGATAGTTCATCGGCCCGCTTGTCCGCCATCTCGTTAAGCCCGACAAGTTCAAGCACCTCGTAGGCCCGATCAATGTCCTCAGATGGGAAGTTCCGACGAAGAGCCTGCCACGCCGAGACGTATCCGAGTCGGCCGGTCAGGACGTTTTCCATGACAGTGAGACGCTCAACCAGATTGTATTCCTGAAAGATCATGCCGATGTCTCGACGGGTGCGCCGGAGGGCTTGCCCATCAAGTGCGGTCACCTCGGTCCCGTCAAGAGTCACCGTCCCAGCGGTCGGCTCGGTGAGCCGGTTGATACACCGGACAAACGTGCTCTTGCCGGCCCCACTAGGACCGATCATCGCGACTGTCTCGCTTCCCTCAATAGAGAGATCAACTCCCTTGAGCGCCTCATCACCGGTGTCGTAGGTCTTTGCGAGCCCGGAGACAGTGAGCGTCATGCACTTAGTGCTGAATCGGTGTACTCAACGTCGTTGTACCGCTGGATAACCATAATGTCGTACCAGTGCTTGCGATAGGTGATTGGAACGTACTCGTTGTATCCAGTCCGCTCGGCGTAGGCCGTTCCTTCGAAGTTGGAGTCCAGCCAAGCGCGCTTGATACCCTCGATAATCTCGGGCTTGAGATTGTATCGATAGGCAATCGGCCCATTCGGAAACGGATTCGACGCCCAGACCACCTTGAAATCGCCGTACTCAAGATTGCTATCAGCATCGACGGTATCCTTGATACACGTCGAACAGACGGGACCGGCATCATAGTCGCCGGCGGCAACACCGCGAGCGGTCTGGGAGTGGCCACCAGAGAAGTTGATCTCGTAATCCTCGCCGGCAGTCACATCAAACTTCTGATCGAAGAGGGCTGATGGAGCCTGGTGCCCGGAGTTTGAGGCGGGTTCTGCGTGGGCAATGGTAACATCATCGTCGGCAAAATCCTCGACGCTTTGGATCTGACTAGCGTCGTCGCGGGTGATTGCAAACAGCCGGTAACCAAACGCTCCGTCCGGAGCGACCCCGGCAGCGAAGGGCACCGCCCCGCAGAGGTTGACTGCAAAACAGGTTGTGCCCGTAGAGAAGTTGGCGATATGAGCCCGCTCTGAACGCATGGCCTCAACGGAAGCCGCATAGGAGTTGACCTTGTTGTACTCGACAGACTTTCCGGTCTCCTCCTCAATTCGGTCAAAGACCGCCTGGAAGTCTTCTTCATACCGACCCTGGACATCCTCACTAGGACTCTCGGTGAAGACCAGCGTGTCCGGATCGATCAGTTCGGTCGAATCGTCGGGGGTTTGCTGGACCGGACTGCCGTGTGGTACCTCCTCAACGTCGCGGTTGCTCATACGCTCAAGATCGGCCTGACCGCCACGCTCGTAACCTGCCTCAATGAGCGGGGTCATCAGATAGTTGTTGTCCGACCAGCTTGGAGCTGCGGGGTCAAAGCCGTCTGGATCAGCGAGTAACGGATCGCTGCCGCTGTCACCGCCGGTGTCGGCCTGTGAGCTACAGCCAGCAAGCCCAGCGACCCCGACGGTACCACTCGCAAGAAGGAACTTCCGCCGAGATGATGCGTTAACGGACTCGGATAGATCTGACATCACAGGCGGATGACAACGTGTGTAGTGTTAAACTGGTTTATAATAGCCGTATGAACTACTATAGACGACATACATCGACACCTACGCACCGGTACTGCTATGTATTCGTACATACAGTGTCGATAGCGGTGAAGAAATGAGAGGACCGGGCGTCGACAACGGCTCCTTACCGATCAGACGAGTTGCCAGGCGAAGTACAGTCCACCACCGAGGACAAGTACTCCAATCACCTGGACAAGTCGTCGCCACCGCGTCGGCAGGGTACTGTCGTCACCGTAGGAGCCGTATCGATCGGTCGGTACACGACCCACCAGATAGGCCCGGATGATGGCATCCGGAAAGACGAGCATGACCGCTCCGAGCAGAAGGCCAAGAGCCGCTGCTAGGAGGGTCCGGGTGTCCATCGGCTTAGTTCCGCAGCCGGTCGATACGTTTCTCGATTGGCGGATGGGTGGCAAACAGTCGACCGAGCCCGGTCCCGTCACCGAAGATACACAGGGCATTGGTCTCGGCGGTCACACCGGAATCCCGTGCACGCTCGTTACCACGGCTAATCTTCTCAAGCGCCCGAGCAAGCGGCTCGCCAGAACCGATTGCATCGGCAGCATCGCTGTCGGCAACATACTCCCGATAGCGGGAGATGGCGAACACAAACACCATGACCAGCATCTGGGTGATCTGCCCGACGACAATGGCAAGGAAGAAATCCGACAGATCGTTTTCACCGGTCAACAACACCGCCCACTCGGCGGCGATTGCGACGATTGAGGCAATCCCCTGACCAACGACCATCATCACGACATCACGGTTGCCGATGTGCGCGAGTTCGTGGGCGAGGACGCCTGCTCGCTCGTCCGAATCCAGTCGCTGGAGGAGTTCGCGTGACACCACGACTGTGCCGGCCCCCTTTCGACCAACGGCGAAGGCGTTCGGCACGCCCATCGACGCGATCATCAGCCGGGGTTTGTCAATGCCCATATCGTTCGCCAGCGACTCAACCTGTCGGTGGACCTCCGGTGCCTGTGACTCGGGGAGGTCCTCGGCGCCAACGCTTCTGAGTGCCGCCCACTTGCCGATCTTGTACTGGACCCCGACAAAGGCGATGCTCCCGAGGAGGACCAGCCAGAGTGGCAGTCCGAAGACCCCGATTGCCACCGCCGCAACGACCGCATAAAAGCCGAACAGGATCGACCCGACGATCGCCATGCGGAGTGTCAATCCGAGGTGACTCATCACGATTATCTCACGGACTGCGGCCGTATAGGCCCTATGATCCATCCTGTCAGGCCGGCGCACCGACACGCGTTGCCGACCGACCGAGATGTCGCACGACGAGCGCCGCGAACCCAAGCTTCACGATCAGATCAAGGGCGAGAAACGCCAGGTTCGTGCTTGTAAATCCCAGGTACCCGAGGCCATCAAAGCCAAGCAACCACACCAGCGGATAGCCCGGTCCGAACACCAAGAAGAGCCGACGGAGATCACGGAAGAGGCGTGATCGCCATCCGTCGATTCCCTGGGAGGTGACGAGCGCGACGAACAGTCCGACGAGTGCGAGTGTCGCCGTCGTAAAGAACACGAATCGGATCGATCCGGTGAGCACGCTCGCGACAAAGCCCGTGATGACCATGACCAGATCGAGTCCAACAGCGAGACGGGCAGTCCGGCCGTCGCCGGTCAACACGAACAATCCCCAAATGTACGCCGGCGTGCCGAGGAGCCATTCGAGATAATGCAGTCCCAGCGTCGGCGTACCGCCGATCGTGAGTTGCCCATACCCGAGGGCCACCCCACCATAGGACAGCGCCGAGGCCCCAAAGATGACCGCCAGCAGTCGTCGGTAGCGGCGACCATCCCTGGTCACTGGGAGTGCCGCAATCGCGAGAGCTCCGACCAGCAAGAATAACACGGTAGCAGCGGCGCTCACCGGCGAGCGAACCGATAGGGTCGACAGCGGAGCGAAGGCGGCCAGAGGCGTCACGTCGGCAAGGAATTGCTCGTCGGCAAGGATAAACCGGTCGGAAGCGGTGTCGGCGCGTGGCCGTTTTGTGTGTCGGCGAGGTACCGATGGTAATGACCGGTGGCGACACCACGCGGCCTCGCGCGAGTGCCGTCCCGACAACGGAGTCGGGGACGGTAATCTGGCACCGTGAACACCTTCGGGTCGCCGACCAGCCGGCGGTGGCGACGGCCATCGCGCGGGCCGACACAGTGTTGCCGGTGTTCGTCTTCGATCCGGCCTTTTACGGTGACGATGGCCTTGCCTGTGACAGCCGAGTGCGGTTTCTCCACGAGTGCCTCAGATCCCTCGACACCCGCTACCGCCAAGCGATGGGAGCGGGACTGACCTACGCCCACGGCGACCCGGTTGCGGTGCTTGATCGGTTCCGCGAGGCCGGGTGGGACATCGTCGCCCCGGCGACGCCGACCGGCCGGTACGGCGCCGAGCGCGACCGCCGTGCTCGCGAGCAAGCGGGGGTTCGATTCGTCGACGGCGACGGACTGGTCCGCGGCGTTGAGAACACCCGAGCCGACTGGCAATCCGCCATCGAAACCTATCTTGAGGCTGACCCCTACCCGTGGCGGCCGGATGCGGCCGAGATCGCCACAGTCGAGACGGACATCACGCCGGAGTGGATTAAGAGCCATTATGCGATTGAGCCGTCAAAGACGAGGGTGCCAACCGGCGGGATTGACGCCGCTCGTGACCAGCTTGAGGCCTTTGTCGACCGCATTGAGGTCTACCCATCGAACATCTCCGCTCCACAGGACGCTCGTGATGGCGCAAGTGGTCTCTCGCCATATCTCCGGTTCGGCTGTCTCTCCGTCCGGCAGGTCTACCAGTATGTCCGCGACCACGCACCAGCCTGCCGGGGACGGGAGATGTTCTGCTCGCGGCTGGTCTGGAACAAACACTACGAGCAGAAGCTCGAAGACTGGCCGGGGTGGCTCGACCAGGCAGTCAATCCCGTGCTTGAGGGGTTTAACACTGACCGGTACGATCCCGAGTTGGTACAGGCGTGGAAGGCCGGGCAGACGGGGTATCCCATGGTCGATGCGGCGATGCGATGTCTCCGGGAGACCGGATGGCTCAACTTCCGGATGCGAGCGATGTGTGCGTCCGTATACTTTCACATCCTCCAGCAGCCCTGGCGGATCGGCGCCGACTACTTCCATCACCATCTGATCGACTCGGAGGCATCGATCAACTACACGCAGTGGCAGTCTCAGTGTGGCCTCATTGGCAAGCCCACGCTCCGGCTGTACAACCCGCGTAAGCAGGTGCGGGATCAGGATCCCGAGGGTGTCTTCATCCGGCGGTGGGTCCCCGAACTCGCCTCGCTGCCGGATGAGCATCTTGACCGACCCGAGGCAACGCCCCTACACGTACAAGCCGAGGTCGGGGTCGAGATTGGCGAGGACTACCCCCGACCGGTCGTCGACTACGACAGCGCTCGCCAGACGTTTCTCCAGCGCTTTGAGGCGGCGTTGCCTGCCGCCGCCGACGCGCTCGGCCGCACCGAGATTGCCGACCGCGCGTCACTATCGGGTGGCCGGGAAGCAGCGAAAGCCATTGCTGCCGATCACGGGACCGACGACGACCGGTCCAGACAGACCCAGTTAGGCGGCTTCGGTGGATGACGGCATCGGCCTGTGAGTATTTGTACGCGGCCGATGAACACGCGAACATGGCCGACACCTACACCGGGGCCGACCTCCTCGTGGATGCGCTTGACGCCTACGGTGTCGAGTACGTCTTTGGCAATCCAGGGACAACGGAGTTGCCGATCCTCGACGCCATTGCCGACAGTACTCTTGAGTACGTCTTGGGACTACAGGAGGACATCGCGACCGGCATGGCCGCCGGATACGCTTCCGCACGCCGACACCAGCCCGGCGTTGAGCACCCACTCGGGGTCGCCAACCTCCACGTCACGCCTGGACTTGCACACGGGCTCGGTAACATCTTCGCGGCGATGTACGCCGGCGCGCCCGTCCTTGTCACCGCGGGCAACCACGAGCGGGACTTTCGGCACGAAGAGCCGATCCTCACCGGCGATCTCGAAGCACTCGCCGAGCAATTCTGCAAGGAAACCGCCGAGGTAACCGATATCGACGCGCTACCGATGTTACTCCGGCGGGCTGTCCGACGGGCACTGACACCTCCGACCGGGCCGGTGTTTCTGGCGCTCCCATCGGATGTCATGCGCGAACCGACCGACGCCGACCCCGAGCGTCTCGGCGCGATCCCGGACGCAGGGGGCGGTGACAGCGAGCAGATCGCCGCCGCAGCCGCCGCCTTCGAGACGGCCGAACAGCCCGTCATGGTTGTGGGCGATCACGTCGCCCGGGCCGGCCGCGTTGCCACAGAGGCAGCTGTCGATCTGGCGGAGGCGACCGGAGCGCGCGTACACGGCGAGATCCTCGGCGGCGAGGTGAGCTTTCCGACCGATCACCGCCAGTTCGCATCGGTTATCAGTCCGGATGAGACGGCCGCTCGCGAGGCAATGGACGCCGATGTGCTCGCACTAATCGGCTGCTCGACGAACACCACGCTCATGCGCCACGAGGAGTCGCTTGTGCCGGAGGACGCGACCATCGTCCAACTTTCGAGTGCTCCACGCGAGGTGGGCAAGAATCATCCTGCCGATATTGCCGTGATCGGTGATCCCGGGCGGATCATGCAGCAGATCACCGACCGGGTTGCTCAGCAGATCGACGACACGACGCGGCGACAGCGAATCGAGGCGATCGGGGCCACGACACCCGATCCGCTTGAGGATGCAGAAGCACTCACCAAGGCACGGCTCGTCGAGGCGATGCACGATGTCGCCCCTGAAGCGTTCGTCATCGACGAAAGCATCACCGCCCGCGAACCGCTCCTTGAGCGGATGCCCTTCGAGCCAGGGCAGTACCTCTGGAACACCGGCGGTGGACTGGGATACGGCCTGCCGGCTGCCGTCGGCGCCGCCATGGCCGAAGCCGAACGGACCGATCCACGACCGGTTGTTGGCTTCATCGGCGATGGATCATATCTGTATTATCCACACGCGATCTATACGGCGGCGGCCGAAGGCGCCGATCTCACCGTCGTAATCCCCGACAATCGGAGCTATCAGATTCTCAAGGACAACACCGTCGCGATGCTTGGGGGTGATTACGACGCATATGACTTCGTTGGGATGGACTTCGAGCCACCGGTCGACCTGCCAACAAACGCCGAGAGCCATGGCGCCCGCGGCCACCGCGTCACCTCGATTGACGCGTTTGAGGAGACCTTCGCAACCGCTATTGACCGGTCCGGCCCAGACGTCATCGACGTAATCCTTGAGGAGTGACGCAGAGCGAGCGTCACCCCTATATTTGGGGAGTGCCTTACTAATGATATCTTATGATCGAGATTCTGAAGTTCGGTGCCGAGTGGTGTAAACCCTGCAAGCGACAGGATACGGTCCTTGAGGAAATCGCCGAAACCCACCCCGAGGTCACCATCCGGGATATCGATGTCGAAGAGGAAGGCAACCGTGAGCTGAAGCGACGCTTCGAGCCACGGGCACTCCCAACGACGGTCGTTCTCCGGGATGACGAGCCGGTTGAGCAGTTCACCGGGTTCGTCGATGTCGACGAGCTCAGTACCACGCTTGACGCCATCGAGGCGGACCGCTCGGCGGCGTGAAGGACGCAGTACGACGGCGAAACTCGGCGGGTTTTTGTCCTCCCGTGCGAAGGGTACCGATATGAACAACCTGTCCCCGGAACGGGCCAAACGGGCGATTGAGCAGTTGGGGACAGAGAGTTCTACGTTCGTGTGCCTTGTTGCTCCCGATTGGGATGACCTGTACTATGTCAGCGAGGCCTACGAGGAGCTGTTCGGTCAGTCGATCGAAGAGCTCAGAGACGATCCCAAGCGGTTCCTTGACTGCATTCACCCGGAGGATCGCGAGCGTGTCGAGACGGACATCGAGCGCACCACCAACGGGGAGACGGTCGAAAACGAGTTTCGGATCGAGCACGCAGCCACCGGAGAACGGTGGGTATCGACGCACATACAGCCGGTCTATGACAATGGAACGATCGATTGCCTGATCGGGATCGTTCGCGACATCAGCGATCGGAAACAAAAGGAGCGTCGCTTCGAGAAACAACGCGATCGGCTTGAGGTGCTCAACGAGGTGGTGCGTCACGACCTCCGCAACGACATGCAGGTCGTCCACGGACGGGGCCAACTGCTCAAAGAACACGTCACCGACGAAGGAGAACGGCACCTAGAGGACATGCTTCACTCCACCGAAGACGCCATCGAGATCACCAAGACCGCCCGGGATCTCGCCCGAACGCTCGTGGACGAACACGACGAGTTCGAGCGCGTGTCGGTGCCGACGGCTGTCGACGAGGCGGTCGAGACGGCTCGGTCACAACACGATCGGGCGGTTATTACGACCACTGGCCTCGGCCAAGACGCCGTAGTTAGGGCTGATGATATGCTCGAAGCCCTGATCCATAATCTCGTACAGAATGCCATTGTCCACAACGACAAGGAGATGCCGGAGGTGGAGGTCAGGATGCACATCGACGAATCCACCGAAACGGTCACAGTCACCGTCGCGGACAATGGTCCCGGCGTGCCCGACGACCGCAAGGAGGACATCTTCGGTAAGGGTGAGAAGGGGCTCGATAGCCCGGGGACCGGTCTCGGGTTGTATCTTGTTAAGACGCTCGCCGAGGACTACGGTGGCCGAGTCTGGGTTGAGGACAACGATCCCGAGGGCAGCATTTTCCGGGTTAAACTGCCGTTAGCCGGGTAGGTCCGCGCGACCACGAAGGCCCTTGGCCTGCTGTCTCAGTCGTCGGCCTTGACCGGCGGATCGTCGACGACGGGGTAGACGTCCTCACGGTCGGTCGCCTCGTCGTCGATATCGTAGGGATACTCGCCGGTCACACACCCAAGGCAGAGATCAGTGGTATCGCGCTCCAATGCGGCGGCGACCGTCGCCGGTTCGAGATACGCCAGTGAGTCAGCACCGATCTCCTCGCGAATCTCCTCAATCGACCGGTCG
>CAZFMU010000024.1:0-1626 GCA_964520165.1 uncultured Salinarchaeum sp.
CCGGGAGGCCCTTAGAACGCGACGATCACACCTGTGTTTCCTGTGGAACAACCGCGTCACACCTCGGACAGAATCCCGATGTCCATCACATCATTCCGGTGCGCGCGTTCGTGGCATCGCCAACGCACGATCGGGCGGACGCTCATGTGCTGGCGAATCTCATCACGCTGTGTCCGGGTTGTTACCGGCGGGCCGAGTTTGGCGCGATCGACCGGGCGGTGCTGTGGGCGGCGATCGATATCGATGATCCGGCAACGCGATTTCCGACGTTTGTGGCGTAGCCTTACTGGGCGGCGAGTTGGCCGGCGGCCGGCACGCGGATGGTCAGGACGTTGCCTCCCGTCTCGCCGGCGCGGTGGGTGATGCTCCCGCCGTAATCCTCGATGGTCAGCTTGGCAAGCCGGAGCTGGAGGCCGTTGCCGTGTTCAAGCTGGGAGCGCTCGGCGTCGGCGCGTAATTCGGTGAGTTCGATGTCCGGAATGGTCGGCCCGTCGTCAACGAGCTGGATCGTGACATACTCGTCGCCGACGCGGACATCCACCGCGAGATCGGGCGTGCCATCGGCGCGCTTGAGGGCCGCGTTAAGTACCTCTCTGAGAACGGGTTCAAGCCGGTCGTCCGCCCGGGCGATGGCCGTCTCAGGGGTGTCGACGGCGATGTCCGTTTCGAGGGCGGCGACGGCGGCCTCCACCTGCTCGACGATGTCCGTCGGCTGGGGATCACCGCCCTCGAGGACGGTCTCTGTGAGGTCGCGCGCGGTCTCGCTTAACGCAAGCAGAGTATCGGCCCCCTCGCGGATTTGTTGGGCGTACTCGACGTAGGTAGCGTCTTCGAGATTGGCTTCAAGTAACTCCGCGTAGCCGCGGGTCGCGGTGAGTTCGTTCCGAAGATTGTGTCGGAGCACCCGTTGGAGGGTCCGGAGATGGTCCTCTCGACGCTGTAGGGCGGTGATGTCCCGTCCCTCGACGATCAGCTGGGTGACGGTGCCAGTCTGGTCGGTCAGCGGTCGCACAGAGAAGTCAAGCATCGCCCGGCGGGTTGCCCCCTGGGCGGGGAGTTGCTCTCTGAAGAACGCGCCGTCGCGGGCCGTTTCGATCCCCGTTTTGACGCGATCGGGGACCCATTCCTCGGTCTGGAACCACGGGGCCGTCCAGACAAGTTCGCCAACGACATCCGACCGATCAAGCCCGCCAAACGCAAGCGCCGTCTCGTTGGCCTCAACAACCGTGCCATCGGGATCAACCAAGCCGGTAAACTGGTAGGTGTTGTCGAACACTGCCTGAAAGCGGCGTTTGCGCGCTTTTCGCTCGGTGAGATCCCGACCGATCCCGACCAGTCGGGTGACCTGCCCGTCATCGTCGGTGATCGGTCCGCCGGTGAACTCATGAGGGATCCACGCGCCGTCGGCGGTCTCAAAGCGCGCTTCGACGGTGACGGTGTCGCCATTCTCAAAGACTCCGGCGATGGCCGTCTCAACGGCGTCGACGTCGGGATCGGCGATGAAGTCCGCCGGTACCATCTCGGCGATGGCGGTGTCGTCATAGCCGGTCACGGTACTGAAGGTCTCGTTCCACCGGAGGAACTGTCCCTCGGCGTCGAAGACATACAGCGCGTCCGGCAAGGCGG
>CAZFMU010000024.1:1726-10447 GCA_964520165.1 uncultured Salinarchaeum sp.
ACGTCGGCTGTCACCGCCTGGCTGGCGAGTGCCTCTGAGCCCTCGGTCGTGGCCAGTACGACCGGAACGTGGTGCCAGCGCTCGGCGATTGTCTCCGCGAGCGCGATGCCCGTTGTGGCTGGGAGGGCCTGTCGCGTGAGGACGAGATCCGGGGTATCAGAAGCGATAATCCGTTCGGCGTCGGTGGCCGTTTCGACCGTTTGCACGGTCGCTACTGTCTGCAGTTCGTCGCGGACTCGATTTGAGACCGCCCCCACGACCAGTATCACTGGGGCCTCCATACGTCCATTCCGGTCCCGATCCTCAAAGGTCGCCCGGCGTGCGACGAAGCGCAGTCCTGCCGGCGTCGATCAATTTATTGATCTCGGTATACCGGAAGCCCACATGGCCCAACAGAAACCGGAGTGGCTCCGCCGCGAGCTCACAGGTGTGCGCCGGCAGTACCGACGCGTCCACGAGGCCGTTGATGAGCAGTCGCTGCACACCGTCTGCGAGGCCGCCTCCTGCCCCAACCGCGAGGAGTGTTGGGCCCAGCAGGGAACCGCCTCGTTTATGATCCTCGGCGATCGGTGTACCCGTGACTGCGCCTTCTGTGATGTGCCAACGGGCCACCCCGATCCACCGGACGCCTCCGAACCCGAACGGCTGGCAACGGCGGTCGCGGAGATCGGTCTCGACTACGTTGTTGTGACCTCCGTTGATCGCGACGATCTGCCTGACGGTGGTGCCGAGCACTTCGCTGACTGTATTCGTGCGATCCACGAGCACTCGCCCGAGACACGCGTTGAGGTGCTCATCCCGGACTTCATGGGCGATCCCGAGGCGCTCCGGACAATCGTCCGGGCCCGACCGGATGTTATTGGTCACAATCTTGAGACGGTTCGGCGTCTCCAGGGAGCAGTGCGCGATCCGCGGGCGGGCTACTACCAGTCGTTGTCGGTCCTTGAGAAGCTCACAAAGTTTGCTGATGGCGACATCTACACGAAGACCTCGCTGATGCTCGGCTTCGGCGAGACGGAGACAGAGGTGCTCCAGGCCATGGACGACCTTCGTGGGGCAGCCGTCGATATCCTCACGCTGGGGCAGTACCTCCAGCCGTCGTCAGCCCACCCGCCGGTCGAGGAGTACGTCCCACCGGAGCAGTTTGAGGCCTACGAGGAAGCCGGCGAGGACAAGGGCTTTCTGTATGTCGCGGCGGGACCGACAGTTCGATCGTCCTATCGAGCGGGGGAGTTTTTCGTCGAGAACGCGCTTGAGGAGGGCATCGAACCGGACACCCTCGGCGAGTGATGTCGGTGGCACGCGGCATCCCACCCCGCGACGGTCGTCTCGAGGAAGTGATGGTCGCTTTACGATCGATCACATATAGATCGCCAGCGTCGAGACGCGGTGTCCGGTACCGGGCTATCACCAGAGAAACCCTTGGCTTCGGCCGTGGGAGGATGTCAAATCACCGCTGGAAGTTCCAGTCGTCGCTTTGATATCGGGCTGTCGCGAGTTCGCGCGCCCGGTCGAGTTCCGACTTGCGGTAGTCGTCCTCGTAATACTCCTTTCCGGCCATGAACGCCTCGATGAGGGCCCTCCGGAGGTCCTCCATCGAGTGATCGGTTAGTGACCGGACCGTCTGGACCCGGTCGTGTGCCTGTTCGATCAGCTTATCGGAGATTTTCTCGGCGTCGACCTGTAGTGCCGAGAACATGGTCTCGGGGTCAAGGTCGTACAACACGGTGCCGTGTTGGAGCAGTACTCCGTTACGCCTGGTCTGTGCATTCCCCGAGAGCTTGCGGCCGTCGACTTCGACATCGTTGATCGGCGCGAACGCCGCGTCGATTCCCAGCCGATCAAGTGCGTCGATCAGCCACCCACAGATTTCCTCGTAGCTCTCGACGATGTCCGAGGGCAATCGTGACTCTGGGGCGAGCACCGAGTAGGTCAACTCGCCGTCGTAGTCGTGATAGACGGCGCCACCGCCGGTGCGCCGGCGGACGTAATCGATGTCTTCGGTTTCGCAGGTCTCGACATCGACCTCGTCGCGCATCCGCTGGAAGTATCCGATCGAGACCGCCGAGGGATGCCACCGGTACAGCCGAACGACCGGATCGGCGCCCCTGGCGATCCGCTCTTGCATGACCTGGTCGATCGCCATGTTGGTGTAGGCGTCGAAGGTCCCCCGGGGGATTAACCGCCAACTCATCGCACTCCCTCCGCCCGTTGGCGTCTCCGCGGTGGGTGTTGATGTACCGACATGGATGCTACCGAGCACCGGCCGGTTTACCGACCTAACGATTGTGGCCGATCCTGCCGCCGGATCCTGCCCGTTCGATAATGGGGAATTTATATACTCGCGTCGCTGTGCCGTGACTGATGGCGAGTGACCACTCCCGTGGACAGGCCGTCTCCGCTCGATCGCTCCCACACGATCGGCCGGACGACGCGGCGTACCAGGCGCTGGCTGCTGATCTCCGCACACGGGTCGATGGTGCTGTACAGTTTGACGAGTACGCGCAGGTGTTGTACGCTTCCGACGGGAGCATCTACCAGGCCCGTCCGGCCGGCGTCGTCCATCCGACGTCGGTCGCAGATGTGCAGGCGGCCGTCGAGGTAGCGGCCGACCACGAGGTGCCGGTGTTGCCCCGCGGTGCCGGATCGTCACTGGGCGGTCAGACCGTCGGTCCGGGCTGTGTCGTGCTTGATTTCACGACGCACATGGATGACATCCGCGAGATTCGCCCCGATGATCGTCGGGCGGTCATCCAGCCGGGGGTTGTCCAGGACCATCTTGACGACCGACTGGCCGACCACGGGCTCAAGTTTGCCCCGGATCCCGCCTCCTCGAACCGCGCGACCGTTGGTGGCGGGATCGGTAACAACTCGACGGGGGCGCACTCGGTTCGGTACGGCATTACCGATGCCTATACCGAGGAACTTGATGTCGTCCTTGCCAACGGCGAGGTGATCCATACGCGCGAGGTTGTCCTTGACTCTCCCGAGTACGAGGACATCGTTGCAAAGGATGACGCCGAGGCCCGCATCTACCGCGCCGTTCGATCGGCCGTCGAGGAGAACCGCGAGGAGATCGACGAGCGGTACCCCGACCTCAAGCGCGTCGTGACGGGCTACAACCTTGACCGGGTGATCTACGAGAACGACGACGGTGAGCGGGTTATCAACCTCACGAAGCTGTTCGTCGGCGCCGAGGGCACTCTCGGCGTGATCGTCGAAGCCGAGCTCTCCTTGGTGTCGGTCCCCGAGGAGACAGCGCTGGCACTATACTGCTTTGAGGACCTCGTTGATGCGATGCAGGCCGTTCCCGAGGCCCTTGAGTTCGATGTCAGCGCCGTCGAGTTGATGGATGAGGAGGTCTTCCGGTTGGCGGCCGACTCCGATGGCTACGCCGAGTATACCGAGCCGATCCCCGAGGATGCCGCCGCGGCGCTGATGCTTGAGTACGACTCCGAACTGGTTGAGGACTTTGAGGCGGCGATCGCCGATACGAACGCGCACTTCATCGAGCGTGGTGACGCCTTCGAGGTTATCGAGGCCTACGAGCAGTCCGCCCAGGACCGGCTCTGGAAGCTCCGGAAGGCTGTCATCCCGCTGTTGATGAGTCTTGATGGTGATCCAAAGCCCTATCCGTTCATCGAGGACGCCACCGTGCCGCCGGCCGAACTCGCCGAGTACGTCCAGCGCTTCCAGGACATCCTCGCTGAGCACGGCACCTCGGCGGCGTACTTCGCCCACGCCGGCTCGGGGACATTGCACATCCGCCCGATCCTCAACCTCAAGACGGACGAGGACATCCAGAAGATGCGGTCGATCGCCGACGATGTCACCGATCTGGTGATCGACCACCACGGGTCGTTCTCAGGTGAACACGGCGACGGGATGGCACGGACGGAGTTCACCCCGAAAATGTACGGCGACGACCTCTGGGCGGCGTTCAAGGAGGTCAAGACGGCGTTCGATCCCGAGTGGCTGTTGAACCCGGGGACTGTCGTCTTCCGCGATAGTCCCGCCGACATCGGCCCGGACACCGACCGGGGGGTCAACGCCGATATGCGTGAGCACCTCCGATACGGCGCCAGCTACCAGTCGATTGAGCCCCAGACAGCCCTTGACTTCTCCGAGGAGGGCGGGTTCTCTCAGCTCGTCGAGCTGTGCAATGGCTGTGGGACCTGCCGGCAGACCGACGAGGGGCTGATGTGCCCGACGTACAAGGTCTCTGGCGAGGAGATCCAGTCGACGCGCGGTCGGGCGAACATGCTCCGGGCGGCTATCAGTGGCGACCTTGACGAGGAGGAACTCCACTCCGAACGGTTCCAGTCGGAGGTCCTCGGCCTCTGTGTCGGCTGTAAGGGCTGTAAGAACGACTGTCCAACCGGCGTCGACATGGCGAAGCTCAAGACGGAGGTCAAACACCAGCACCACCAGCGCGACGGGGCCGGCCTTCGCGAACGGCTGTTCCGTGATGTTGACCGCCTGGCGGCCATCGGAAGCGCGCTCGCGCCCGTGTCGAATCTCATGGCGAAACTGCCCGGAGCCCGGACCGTCATGGAGTCGGTCTTCGGCATTGCGTCGGATCGCTCGCTTCCGGAGTTTACCCGACACACCTTCGAGGACTGGTTCGCCGAGCGCGGCGGTCCGCAGGTGTCACCCGAGGCGGCGACCGACCGGGTGGTGTTGTTCCCCGACACCTTCACCAACTACGTCTATCCGGCGCCAGGTAAGGCCGCTGTCGAGGTGCTTGAGGCGGCAGGCGTGCGCGTTGAGGTCCCCGACGGACTGACCGCCTCCGGCCGTGCGGCCAACTCTCAGGGCTTTCTTGACACGGTCGCACGGCGGGCCAAACACAACGTCGAGCACCTTGCCCCCTACGTCGATCGCGGTTACTCGGTTGTCTTTGTCGAGCCCTCTGATGCGGTCATGTTCCAGGACGAGTACCGTGATGTTCTTGATGGGGCGGCCGTCGAACGCGTTTCGTCCGCCGCCTACGGTGTCATGGAGTATGCCGACTCCGTCCGGCTGCTGGAGGATATCGCGACCGACGCGCCTGATGAGACGCTGGCCTATCATGGCCACTGCAACCAGAAGGCGACCAACAAGGACCACCACGCGGTGGGCGTGCTCCGCCGTGCGGGGTACGCGGTCGATCCCGTCGACTCGACATGCTGTGGGATGGCCGGGAGCTTCGGGTACGAGGCCGAACATTACGACCTCTCGAAAGCACTCGGTGACCGTCTTGCCGGCCAACTGAAAAACAGCGACGGCGACATCGTCACCGCTCCGGGCGCCTCCTGTCGGAGTCAGCTCAAGGACTACGAGGGCGGTGCACCGCCGGCACACCCAATCGAGAAGCTCGCTGAGACGGTCAACTGAGGCCTACTGGAGTTTCTTGAGGGCGGCAGCGGCCTCGCGTGCCGCCTCAAGGTGGGCTTTTGCTCGGTGAGGGTCGTGGGTGTTTGCCCCCTCTCGGGCGTGTTCGGTCACTGCAGCGACCAATGCCTCACGTCCTGCCGCGAGACCGTCTGTCGGTGCGTTGGTCGACTGTCTGGACGATACCGATGGCGTGTCGGCTGGATCGGCCGATGGTGTGGGGTCAGCCGTCGGTGTGACCGTCAGCTCATCTGCCGATGACGCATCTGTTGTTGAGGCGGGGTCGTCCGGTGTCGACGGCTGGGTGTCTGTTGGTTCCTCGGCCGTCGAATCCGTCCGCTCGTCGGTGACGTCACATTCCGGGCAAAACTCCTGGCCGTCCTTGCGAAACAGCGGGTTGCCACAGGTGTCACAGTGCTTGTTGGTCATCGTCGCCCCGCGCAGAAGCAACTCGCTCATCCGCTCGGTTGTGTTGTTCTGTGACTCTTCGCCAAAGCGTTTGCGTAGCTTCTCCCGTTCGGCTTCCTTGTCGAAATCGCTCATATCAATGCATACTCAGTCGACGAGTAAAAGCCCGGCTGTGCGGCTGTCTCCCAGCCTTCGAAGCGCTTAACACCCGAGGTTCTGTGGACGCGCATATGGCAAAAGTGAGCGTGATCGGTGCTGCGGGCACCGTCGGCGCGGCCGCTGGCTACGCAATTGCACAGCGCGACCTTGCAGACGAACTCGTCTTTGTCGACATTCCAGACAAAGAAGAAGAGACCGTTGGCCAGGCGGCGGACGTCAACCACGGTATCGCCTATGACGCAAACACGACTGTTCGACAGGGCGATTACGCCGCCACGGCGGGATCGGATGTGGTCGTCATCACCGCCGGGATCCCCCGCAGTCCGGGCCAAACGCGCCTGGATCTCGCCGAGGACAATGCCCCGATTATCGAGGACATCGAGGCCTCGCTGTCTGAGCATAGCGATGACTTCGTTACCGTCACCACATCGAATCCCGTTGATCTGCTCAACCGTCACCTCTACGAGGTTGGCGATCGCCCGCGCGAGCAGGTTATCGGCTTTGGCGGTCGGCTGGATTCAGCGCGCTTCCGGTATGTCCTCGCCGAGCGCTTTGACACCGCGGTCCAGAACGTCGAGGCGACCATCATGGGCGAACACGGTGACGCGCAGGTGCCGGTCTTCTCGAAGGTCCGTGTTGACGGCCGCGATCCCGCCTTCTCGCCGGAGGAGCGTGCGGACATCCTTGCGTCCCTCCAGGAGTCTGCCATGGACGTCATCGAGCGCAAGGGCGCAACCGAGTGGGGGCCGGCAACCGGTGTCGCCCACGTTGTCGAGTCCATTCTTGCGGATACCGGCGAGGTCCTCCCGTGCTCGATCGCGCTTGAGGGCGAGTACGGCCACTCCGATACTGCCGTCGGTGTTCCGGTGAAACTTGGCGCGAACGGCGTCGAAGAGGTCGTCGAGTGGGACCTCTCCGGACCGGAAGAGGACAATCTCGCGGAGGCTGCCGAGAAGCTCTCCGAGCAGTACGACCGCATCGCCTGATCCGTCATGTTCCCCGCCTTCGAGGTTGTCCCTGCGATCGACGTGCAGGACGGACAGGTCGTCCAGCTTGTCGGCGGCGAACGGGGTACCGGTCGGACGTACGGCGATCCCATCGATGCGGCCGAGCAATGGACGGCTGCTGGCGCCGAGACGCTCCACCTGGTCGACCTTGATGGCGCCTTCGAGGGCGAACGGGCGAACGCCGATGCGATCGAACGTGTCGTTGACGCCACCGACGCGACCGTCCAGGTCGGCGGTGGCATCCGAACGGTTGCGGACGCACTCGGGTTATTTGACGCTGGCGTCGATCGGGTGATTCTCGGGACAGCAGCGGTCGAAGAGCCGTCAATCGTCGAGCGTATCGCCGATCGCGGCTCCGGCCAGGTCATCGTCAGTCTCGACGCAAAGGACGGCGAGGTGGTCGTTGAGGGCTGGACCGAGGGAACCGGTATGGATCCAGTTGAGGCGGCCGACCGGTACGAGACCCTCGGCGCGGCCGGGATTTTGTTTACCGATGTTGATGTCGAGGGCCAACTTGAGGGCGTGCGCACAACCGCACTCGCGGCGATGGCCGATGCGGTCGATATCCCGGTTATCGCCAGCGGTGGTGTCGCGTCGATCAGTGATCTCCGGGCGCTCAAGGCTGCCGGCGCCGCGGCGGCGGTCGTGGGAACGGCCCTCTATGAGGGTCGATTCACGCTGGCGGACGCGACGGCGGCGGTGTCCTGAGCAGCTCCGATCCGACTGCCATCGCGTTGGCCGGCCCTATACGACAACGCTCCAGGCGAGAGCGATCGCCGCCGCCCCGATGATCGCGCTAACGGCTGCGTGGGTCCGCAGCCGATCCAACTGCTGGTGAACATCACTCGTATGATCCCCTTGATCGACCGGACAGGTGTCGCTACCCACGGTACACTCCGGGAGCATGTCGACAGCGACGTGGAGAAACACGCCAGCGGCGATCCCGAAGAATAGTCCACGAACCATTGTCGAGGGCGAAAATCCGATAATTCCGATCGGGAGTGCGATCAGTCCGACCGCTGCGGCGGGAAGCAACAGCGTGACGACCGACCGTCCGTCGGCAGCGAGCCGCCGGGCTGCTGCGTACCCGGCTGGCCCCTTGTGTGAGATCATTGCAAGACCGAGGATCGACGTCAGCGATGGCATCGCGGCATAAATCGCACCGATGATCGCACCGGCGGACAGCGCGTGGGCGGTCAACTCGGCGGACACCCGGTCGATCGGCAACTGTAGATGGGTGAGTCGGTGGCCAACCTGGTGGCCGACGTAGCCGGCGAGAAAGCCGATTGCAATGCCCAACGCACCGTATTGGCCGTGCTGGCCGAGCGCCTGTGGGATCAAGAAGAGCGCCGCGCTCGTGACCATCGCGCCGCTGGCGAGGCCGTATCCCCAAACCGGTTCCAGTGGATGGTCACTGGTGGCGGCGCGGGCGCCCAAGGGGGCGCCGACAGCCATCGCCGCGAACGCCGTCCAGGAGACAGCGAGCAGCTTCCAGTTGACGCCTGCCGCGATGGTTGCCGCCGAGAGGATCACCAGCGCGACAACACCGATCCCGCCGACGATCCAGCTGCTCAGGCCGTCCGGGGCTGACCCATTCGTCGCTCGTCGGAAGTATTGTTCTCCGATCACACTACTCCATTAATAATTAGTTGGTCCCGCATAATAAGGATTCTGCCGTCGAACCGGAGGCAGTCAGGCTTTTGCCGGTCCTTTGCCCAGCCACGGCTATGCCACGGATGACCCGCCGTCGAGCCATTGGCGCTGGTGTCGCCGG
>CAZFMU010000024.1:10547-15269 GCA_964520165.1 uncultured Salinarchaeum sp.
CGGTCTCGAACGCTTATACTCCGGCGGGACTAACTAGCGGGTATGTCCGACCGCGCGGCCGCCGTCTCCCGCGAAACCGCCGAGACATCAGTCGACGTAACACTGGAACTCGACGGGACCGGGGAGACCTCGATTGACACCGGCATCGGCTTTTTCGACCACATGCTCCGTTCGTTCGGCACGCACGGGCTCTTTGATCTCACCGTCGTCTGTGAGGGAGATCTTGAGGTCGATGATCACCACACCGTCGAGGACGTCGGTATCGTCCTTGGCGAGGCCTTCGATGAGGCACTGGGCGATCGGGCGGGCATTGAGCGGTTCGCCGACCGGCGGATCCCGCTTGACGAAGCGGTCGGCGACGTTGTGTTGGACCTCTCTGGCCGCCCGCGGTTTTATTTTGAGGGGGCGTTCTCACAACCGACCGTCGGCGAGTTTACCAGCGACATGGCGCGACACTTCGTTGAGTCCTTGGTGATCAACGCTGGTGGGACCTGTCACGCGAGTGTCTCAGGAACGAACGCCCATCACGAGGTCGAGGCGCTATTCAAGGCCACTGCCCGAGCATTCGACGATGCCACCCGCCGCGATGACCGCCGGAGTACAACGCCGAGTACCAAGGGCGAACTATAGCATGTTTGAACAAATCATGCAGAAGTTCGAGGGGAGCCCGAGCCAACAGGCTGTCATCCGGCTGCTCCTCGAACGCGGGTTCTCCGTTAATGAGGAGGGACGTGTCGTCTCCGGCGGCATTGAGATTCCCTACACCGGTATTGCCCGCGAGACTGGTGTTGATCGCCGCGTGGTCGATTCGACCACCGACGCCATTCTTGACGATGAACAGCTTCGACGGATCTTCACGAACATCTCGCAGGTCCCCAGTCTGATGGACCTCGCCCCCGTGCTTGATCTGACGGTGTTGACGGTCGCCGTGACCGACGCGGGCCACCACGGAATCGTTGCCGAGATTGCCGGTCTGCTCGCCGAGCACGAACTCCCGATCCGACAGATCATCACCGAGGACCCGGAGTTCACCGATGCTCCGCGGTTGTATCTCGTGCTTGACGACGAGTTGCCGGGTGGACTGCTCAACGAGCTGAGCAACCTCCCGTACGTCCGATCGATCGAACTCAAGTGATCGGCGATGGCTGAGGCGTTTCTGACCGTCGCTGGTCGTGGTCGGGCGACCTTCGAGGATCGCGGATCGGAGTTCATCGGACAGGTCACCCCGGTTGCCTCGATCGATGAGGCCGAGGCGTTCATCGACTCGGTCCGCGAGACATACGACGACGCCACGCATAACGTTCCTGCCTACCGCGTCCGCGAGGACGGCTTCCTTCGGGAGTATGCGACCGACGACGGTGAGCCCTCGGGGTCGGCGGGCGATCCGATCGCGACCGTCCTTGCGGGCCAAGAGCTCGAGAATGTCGTCGCCGTTGTCACCCGGTATTACGGCGGAACGAACCTCGGGATCGGTGGTCTCGTTGAAGCCTACTCGACGGTCACCGCGGCGGCCATCGAGGACGCCGGTACCGAGACCCGTCGTCCACGGGATCGAGTGCTTCTTGAGACCGACTACGCTGACTCCGGGACCGTGCGCGGCATTCTTGAGGGGGCTGAGCTCACCTTCGAGGCCGATTATGATGAGACGGTCCGGTTTCGCGTTGCCATCCCGAGTGCCGACCGCGAGACACTCCTTGATGAGTTACGAAGTGCAACGAGTGACCGGATCGATATCGAGGACATCTGAGCGGACGGCCGAGAAGCATATATTCACTGCTCTCCATACGAATACTGTGACGAACGGCCCGCCGCCTCACCCGTATATCGACCCGGTTAAACGGTCACATCAGCGTGTTTGCTCTGTTAGGATTCGATAGAACGATGGAAGAAAGCGTATCCGGATTCAAGGTCCGCGGTGACTGGGGAACGGTCGTTGAACACGGCGAGCGGATAACCCAGGCGCTTAGAGAACTCGATGCCGACGAGGAGTTCAGAACGGCCTTCGAGGAGTGGGACGACTGGCGGCCAAAGGCACACGAGGACATCGACGAGGACGTGAGCCAGAAGACGGCCGAACAGGCCCACACCAAAGAGGGTCCCGGCGAACGGGCCGGCAAGGATCCCGACGAGGACATCCGCACGGCCGGCGAAAAGCTCAGCGAATCCTACGACAAACTCGGCGAGGACACCGACGAGGCAGTCAATCGATGGGGAGAATCAATCGATTACGTAACCCGGGCGGCTGACTCCGCTGGCCGTAAGGCGATCCGAAAGGTCGAGGACACCGTCTACAAGCGTGTCATGACCCAACTGGCGCCGTATTACTTCGACAACGATCTGATCAGCGCCAACGTCACGCGCTCGAATGACGAGTTCGTCTTTGAGGTGAACATCAACGACGACGAACTCAAGACTCAGGTCGGGGACATCCTTGCGGAGTACGAGCAGGATGTCACCCGCTGGCACGTGACAACCGAAAAAGACACCCAGACGGTCGAGGCCGCCGAGGGGGTCGACCCTCCACAGCCGACCGCTGATGAGGACATGTCGAAGTCCACGATGAACTGACCCGGTAGGCACTTGTAGCCGTCCTGTCAACCACGGGTCGTCGATGGTAGATCCCGTCACGGCGACAACGATCCTCATTGCCGCCCTCGCTAGCGCGTTCATGGCGTGGGCGATCGGAGCCGGATCAAGCGGATCGACTCCCTTTGCTCCCGCTGTCGGTGCCAACGCTATTTCGGTCATGCGTGCGGGATTTCTGGTCGGCCTGCTCGGGTTCGCCGGCGCTGTCATTCAGGGCGGGAACGTCACCGAGGCAGTCGGCCGCGAACTCATCGGTGGCCAGGCGCTGACCCCGGTTGCGGCGACGATTACGCTCCTGTTGGCGGCCTCGCTGGTGGCAACAGGGGTATTTCTCGGCTACCCGATTGCGACGGCCTTCACCGTAACCGGCGCGGTTGTTGGAGTCGGGATCGCAATGGGGGGCACGCCTGCGTGGGGTAAGTACACGAGTATTCTCGCGTTATGGGTGCTGACGCCGTTCGTCGGCGGTGGGAGCGCGTACGTGACGGCCAAACTCTTCCGTAGCAACCTCTCCGACCGGACGCTTATTCCGGCACTCGCGGCGATTGTCGGGGCCATCCTCGCGCACGTCCACTTCTCGCTCATCGATGGCGGCTCGACACTCGCCCGTGAAGGCGCCCAGGTGCTGCCTGGCCCGCGTCTGTTCGGTGTAGCTGTCGTCACGGGAGGGACGGCAATCGTCGCCGCCCTGCTTATCTACCAGCAACTCCGCAACGATCTGGTCGTGGCACAGCGACGATTTCTTCTGTTTCTCGGCGGACTCGTCGCGTTTTCCGCGGGTGGCAGTCAGGTCGGGCTTGCGCTTGGTCCGCTGTTACCACTGCTTGAGCCATTCAGCATCTCGATCCCGGTGCTGCTGTTTGGCGGTGGTCTCGGTCTACTGCTCGGCTCGTGGACAGGGGCCCCGCGGATGATCAAGACGATCTCGCAGGATTACTCCTCACTCGGACCAGGCCGCTCAATCGCGGCGCTGATCCCGTCCTTCGGCATCGCTCAGACAGCTGTTCTCTTCGGGATTCCCGTCTCGTTTAACGAGATCATCGTGAGTGCTATCATCGGGAGTGGATACGCGGTCGAGTCCGCAGGCGTCAGCTCCGAGAAAATGCTCAAGACGATCGGTGCGTGGGTGCTTTCGCTCGTTCTTGCTCTCGGACTCGGGTTCGGACTCTACGTCGGTGTGAGCCAGCTGCTGCCATGACTACGCCGATCCGCGATCATTTCCGTGGATCTCCTCGCCCTCCTCAACGAGGTCATCGGTCTTCCGGACCCGCACCTCCTTGATCCGGGTGTTCTCGACGTCTTCAACCCGGAGGGCGACACTATCGTAGGTGATCTCCTCGCCCTCCTCCACGAGACGGCCGGCCCGGTTGAAAACGAAGCCGGCAATTGTCTCGAACTCCTCGCCCTCGGGAAGTTGCACGCCGATGGCCTCGTTAGCGTCTTCGATGTTGACCTCACCTTGGACGAGCACCTCGTTCTCGTCGATCCGCACGATCGGCTGTGTCTCCTCGCCCTCAAGAATCTCTCCGACGATCTCCTCGACCATATCCTCCATGGTGATCAGCCCCTCTGTGGTGCCGAACTCGTCGATCACGATGACCATCGGGACCCGCTGTTCGCGCATCTCGGTAAGCAACTCGTCGGCGTTCTTTGACTCCGGGACGTGCAATGTCGGTTCGAGGAGGTCCTGCAGGCTTAAATCGTCACGCTCGCCGTAGACGTGCTCGCGCACGAGATCGTCGACCGAGACCACGCCGACAACGTTGTCCAGGCTCCCCTCATACACCGGCAGCCGCGTGTGTGAGTCCTGAACACAGGTTGTCAGTGCCTCCTCAAGCGGTGCGTCGATGGAGACCGCCGTCATATCGAGCCGCGGCGTCATAATCTCCTTTGCGATGGTGTTATTAAACCGGAGGATCCGCTGGAGCATCTCTCGTTCGTCCTCTTCGATGACGCCCGCGCGCTCACCGGTTGTGATGACGTCCTTGATCTCCGAGCGGGTGATGTAGCTGTCCTCGACGGCGGTCCGTCCGCCGGTGACCTTGTTCACCAGCCGTGTTAGATAGTCGAACGTGATCACGAGCGGCGACAGGACGTATCCTGAGGCCCGTAACGGCCGAGCGATCCGTAACGCCC
>CAZFMU010000025.1:0-15186 GCA_964520165.1 uncultured Salinarchaeum sp.
AGCGGGCCAGTTGGCAGTTCAACGGCCCGCTGGAACACGCGCTCGAAGAGCTGGTGTCTGAACCGGCCTGAGTAGTGAGGGGGCTCAGAGGAGACCGCCGATAACGAGGAGACCGAGGAGGAGCAGCAGCGTCGCGACAACGCTTCCCCCGGCCAGCCACTTGTTCTCCGTCGGCTTCTCGTGAAGCGGCATCTCGGCGTACTCCTCGCGAAACGCCTTGAGGTTCTCCTCGTCGTAGAAGTATTTCGTTTTCAGCGCAAACCGGTTGGTCACCGCACACCCCGCACACCCCGGCTCGCCTTCCAGCCGCTCCGTTTTGATATGGCTGTCGCAGGCAATCGCCCCGCAGTTCGGACAGTAGGTATACGTCTCGTCGATGGAATCAATGACCCGCCAGCGCCCCACCCAAGGAGCTGCTTCAGATTGTCTTTCTCTTTGCCGACAACGGCGACATTAGGGTTGGCTTCTTGGGCCGCTCTGATGACCTCGCGTTGGGCCCTGCGGTCGGGTCACGTGACGGTGTCCATCTTGTTCGATTTCGTCTTGAGGGCGATATCCGCGCGGAACAGAGAACGGACGTACACAGCGTCGACACGGGCCGCTCGGGCGACAGCGGCGTCCGGGTTAGATTGCCCGGTCATTCGTCCTCCCGAGCCGCGATGACCTCTGCGACACTCTCGTAATTAGGTTCGTGACGGAGACACGCGCTTGTTCGTCCCGGCCCCTCATCGTAGTCGCTGGGGTGTTCCTCGTCGCAGCGCGAGCCGAATGCTTCGCGTAGTTGTTGGGCGGCTGCCGCGTCGTCGCCGGCTCGCGCGTGTTCGAGTGCCTCTTCGATGACAGACTGAGCCGCGGGCGACAGATCGTGCTCCGCGAGGAGTTCTTCGACGGTCTCGGTCAAACTCTCTCCCGCGGTGTCGAGACCGACGAGGCTCTTAAGTGTCGCTGTCGCTGAGCGCTCGGAGCGTGCGCGGGTCCGGAAAAGGACGCGCAGTTCGTCCAACGCACGCCACGTCCGTTCCGGGAACTCCCACTCGTCGGGTCTGATTTTGGCGGGACAGCGCGTCGCAAACGGACAGCCAGCAGGGGGGTCCCGCGGGCTCGGAGGCGTTCCACGTAGAGTGACGCGCCCACCCTCCCATGGCGAGCCGCTTCCAGGGATAGCCGAGAGCAGCGAGACGGTGTAGGGGTGTGCGGGATTCTCGTACACCTCACGGGTGGGCCCCAGCTCCACGATGTTACCCAGATACATCACGGCGACCCGGTCCGCGATGTGGCGCACGACGCTGAGGTCGTGAGCGATAAAGAGGTAGGTCAACCCAAGCTCGTCCTGAAGATCCTCCAGCAGGTTGATGATGCGCGCCTGTACGGACACATCGAGCGCGCTCACGGGCTCGTCAAGCACTAGGAAGTCCGGTTCCAGCGCGAGCGCCCGAGCGATGCCAATGCGCTGGCGCTGGCCGCCCGAGAACTGGTGTGGGTAACGGTAGAAGTGGTCCTCCGTCAACCCAACCTGCTCAAGAAGTTCGAAGGCGCGCTCACGTCGTAGCTCCGATTTGTGCCGCTTAACGGCGACCGAGACGGTCGTCGTCCCGTCACGGCTCACACTGACGTTCAGGTCCTCAGCCGTGAGCGGGAGTCCCTCGCGCACATTGACTTTGGTGCCGTCGTTGCGGAGCCGAACAGTGATGTCAGCGGCCCGGTCGGGGCGGCACGGCGTCACGTCGCTGCCCTTCACCTCCGCATCGACGTCCTCTACTGCGACCCGGAGGAACGGCCAGTCGTGGGTCTTCAGGGGCTCTTTGATGATTTCGCCAACGGTCATCCGCTCGTTCAGACTCTCCTGTGGGTCCTGGAACACCATCCCGACGCGGCGTTGCCAGCGCCGTCGTTCGCGCCCGCTCAGGTCGGTCACGTCTGTCCCCGCTGCGGTGATGGTTCCGTCGGTGGCGTTGTTCAGCCCCAGAATCGTCCGCCCGAGCGTCGTCTTCCCACAGCCCGATTCGCCGACGAGCCCGAGAGTCTCGCCCTCGTGGATGTCGAGAGAGACGCCATCAACCGCCTTTACAGGTGGCGACGACCGGATGAATCCATCCTCTTCGTAGTACATCTTCAGTTCCTTGACGGAAATCACGGGGGGTTCGGCGGTCGTCACGCCGAATCACCCCCGCTGACGGCTTCGCTACCGTCAAGGACGGTCCGTTCGGCCGCCTCCTCGCTTCCGTCTTCGTGGAGCAGGCAGGCAGCGGAGCGTTCGGCTCCAACGTCGACATGCTCTGGGGGCTTTTCGTGACACTCGGCAAAGGCGTATGGACAGCGTGGCGCGAACCGACAGTCCTCGGCCCGGCCCGTCGGCGTCGGGACCTCCCCCTCGATGGTCGGGAGCCGCTCCGCAGCGCTCGTCCGGCCGGGAATACTCCGTAACAGCGCCTCTGTGTAGGGATGGGCCGGCTCCGAAAACAACATCCCAGTTGGGGCGCGCTCAACGATTTCGCCCGCATAAATAACATTTACTCGGTCGGTGGCGTCCTCAATGACGCCCATATCGTGGGTGATGAAAAGGATGGCGAGGTTCTCCTCGCGCTGGAGGTCAGCAAGCAGGTCGAGAATCTGGGCTTGGATGGTGACATCCAGCGCCGTCGTCGGCTCGTCACAGACCAGTAGGTCGGGGTCACACGCCAGCGCCATCGCGATGACGGCGCGCTGTTGCATTCCTCCCGAGAGCTGATGGGGGTACTCCTCGACACGGCGGCGGGGGTCGGGGATCCCCACGTCCTCCAAGAGTTCGACCGCCCTTTCCGTCGCTTCGTTCCCACGGAGGCCCTGATGGATGCGTAAGGCCTCCTTGATTTGATTCCCGATGGTGTAGACGGGGTTCAGCGAGTTGGAGGGGTCCTGAAACACGATAGCGATGTCTCCCCGGTGGCGCTCCCAGTTGTCGTCGGTGAGATCATCGCCGCGGAAGCCAATTTTACCCCCCTCGATACTGCCGGGCGAGTCGATGAGCCCGAGTATCGAGCGGGCAGTCACCGACTTGCCCGAGCCGCTCTCACCGACGAGCCCGACCGTCTCACCCTCGTGGATGTCGAAGGAGACGCCGTCGACGGCGTGTATCTCCTCGCGCTCGGTATGGAAGACGACCTCTAAGTCGCGGACGGCAAGGAGCGGCTCATCGTCTGGGCCGACACTCATGCCCCACCACCCCGGCCAGCCGCGCCGTCCTCAGTCGTGGCGTCGCTCTGTGGGTCAATGGCGTCACGGACGCCGTCGCCCAGCGCGTTGAACCCGGTGACGACCAGCGTGATGAGAAGGCCGGGAATCAGGGAGATGTGCCACGACCCAGTTGCGACGTAGTCCTGCCCGAGGTTGATGGCACGCCCCCACTCTGGCGTCGGGGGCGCGATGCCCAACCCCAGATAGGAGAGCCCTGCGATAGAGATTATCGCACCCCCCAGCGTCATCGACCCGTAGATAAGCAGGTAGCCGGTGATGTAGGGGAGCATGTGTTTGCGCATGATGGTCAGCGGTCGCTGGCCGAAGCTCTGTGCGGCGTCGATCCACTGGCGCTCGGCGACCTGTAACGCCGGCCCCCGCAGGGAGCGCCACATGTAGGTCCATCCCGTTCCGGCGAAGATGAGCGCCAACACGAAGCCGCCGCTGTATATCTCGGCCAACCACGTCCCACTAAGAACCGTCGTAAGCATGATGAGAAGCAGGAGCTGTGGCATCGCCATCACCGAGTCAGAGGCGAGCACCAACCCCAAGTCAGTGCGACCCTTGTAGTAGGCTGCCACCAGCGCCAGCGACGCCGCGATACCCGCACTCAATCCGACGGAGAGGAGCCCAATGACCAAAGAGAGTCGCGAACCGGAGACGATGAACGTGAAGAGGTCCTGTCCTGAAGGGAGCGTCCCGAAGGGGTGGAACCGTCCGAAGTCGTCGTACTCCATTGGGAGCACTCGCTCGGGGTTGTCACCCCGCGACTGGGAGGCGAGATTCGCTTCTCCGACGAGCGTCGTCTGTACCGCTTCGGCCTCACTGTCCCAGTACGTTATCTCGTTGGAGTAGGAGTTACGCATGTTCTCGTCAACAGTTGTCGGCCCGAGCACCGGCGCGAAAACGGCCATCACAACGAACATGAACACGACCACCAGCCCGAAGATACCCCACTTGTGCCCGCGGAATCGGTCGACCATGTCATCGCGGGGAGTCCAGTCCGCCGTGCGATACTCGCGGCGGTAGAGGCGGTAGCCGAGAATCACCCAGCCAGCGAACACGAAGGCGTAGAGGTAGACCAGCGCGGCTCGAATCCCCCACGCAAGGCCGGGAGGCAGACCGAGGAACGTACCGACCCAACGGCTCCCGTTCCAGTAGCCGTCGTTAGGGATCACGTCTCGAGAGAGCAGCGTCGGGATTTGCTCCACCACGGCCTCAACGGCAGTGACAAACGCAGCCCCCGGCAGCGGCGTCACCGCGAGGAGGTCCCCGAAGACGCCGACAATAAAGCCGAAAAACATCCCCGCCTGCGC
Organism: uncultured Salinarchaeum sp.; assembly: GCA_964520165.1. GTDB lineage: Archaea > Halobacteriota > Halobacteria > Halobacteriales > Salinarchaeaceae > CAZFMU01. Next base: position 4,530 of record CAZFMU010000025.1, read on the forward strand.
CACGAAGAGGACGGCCCCGATTGCGGCCCAGACGACAGCAGGCGAGTTCGTCGGGAGCAGCGTTCCAGAGGTTTCGTGTGCGCGGGCCATGTCAGCTACCCTCCAGCCCGACACGTGGGTCGATAAGCGTGTACAGCAGATCTTGGATGAGGTTGATGCCAACTATCATGAGTATGAACACGTACATGAGCGTCCCCACGAGTGGGAGGTCGCCCTGAATCGCCGCTTGGTAGAACAGGTTGCCGATACCGTTGATGCCGAAAACCGTCTCAACTAACACCGACCCGCCGATGAGCAGAAACGCCTCGCTGGTGATGATCGGCACAAGGGGAACAAGCGCGTTACGCAGGATGTGTTTCCAGACGAGCGCGCGCTTCGAGACGCCTTTTGCCTTTGCGAGGTCGATGTAGTCCTCGTTTCTGACTTCCAACACCGCCGTCCGCCCAATCCGCATTTCGTTGCCCATCGAAGCCGAGCCGAGGACGATAGCCGCCGGGAGGACTTTCTTTGTCGCCGCGAGGAAACCGTCGATGGTGTCGAGCCGGGAGAGGTCCGGATTTCCGCTGATGGCGTCTAGGTCCGGCCCGATCGTCTGCCAGTCAAGATTTAGGGCGAAGAAGTCGCCCGCGGCGAGGGTGTACGCGCTCCCGAGCACTGTCAGCAGCATGATAGCGAGCCAGAAGTTCGGCATGGCGCGCCAGACAATACCGCCCATTGAGGCGACGTAGTCAGAGGCTGTGTTCGAGCGCATCCCCGCGTAGAAGCCGAGGGGGACACCGACGAACACCGCGATGAGCACGGACCAGAAGCCCAACCAGAGGGTGCGGGGCAGGAAATCAAGGATGAGCGCGTTCACATCTGATCCCTGATAAAGAAGCCAGGTCTGGCCCAGATCGAAGACAGCGAGGCTTGACATCCAGTTGAGGTAGTGTTGTAGGGGGGATTGGTTCAGCCCCAACTGGATCTGGGCGGCTTCGTAGGCGGCAGGGTTCCGGATTTGGCCCTCGCTAAGCAGCCGGGATGCCGGGTCCACAGGGCCCATAAAGATGATAAACCACGTCATAGAGGCCCCGAGCCACACCACGGGAACACTCATCAGCAGGCGTTTGCCGAGATATTTGAGCTTGTTCACGGTTTCGTCTCGTCGGGACAGGAGTTCTGTTTCGGGTACATTATCGATAAACGGGTGTCGCCGGGTGATCTAATGCGATGGCGCCTTACTGGTCGGCGAGTTGGACTCCGTCGAACGCCTGGTTTTCCATGACGCCGTACATCTCCACGTCAACGTGGTCATGCCAGAAGCGCTGGCTGGTGGTATGAGCGAAGGGGAGCTCCTGCATCGAGAGCCAGTTGACCTCTTCAACAGTCTGGAACGCCTCGTTCCGACTCTCTTCGGTGGCGTCGTCCGCAGCGTAGTTGTTGTCCCAGGCCTCCCGAGCCTGCTGGCGGAGCGCGTCGTCGTGGTAACTCCCCTCGGCGCCCCAGCGGGTGAACTGGTTGCTCGGGTTGAGCCCGTGGAGGAACCGGAGGAAGTTCTGTGGGCCAGGGTACTCCATACCGTCACCGAGGCCGAACACCTCCATGTCACCGGAGATAGCGCGGCTGATGATGGTCCCAAACTCGGCTTCCTCGATCTCCATGTCGATGTACGCGGAGTTAAGCTTCGACTGGAGGCGGTTGAACACCGACTGGTAGGCGCTGTTCCCCGAAATGGTAGTGCCCGTGATTGAGAAGCGGTTGTCCTCGCCGTAGCCGGCCTCTTCCATCACCTGACGGGCGCTTTCCAAGTCTGTCTCGCCGTAGCCGTAGGGGTAGCCGTCGGACGCAGCCTCCAGATTGGACTGGTAGCCGGACTCAGCGTGGCGATTGTACGTCTCCGTCGAACTGACGCCGTCCTCGAAAGTCGGGTACGGCGCAGGCGGCGTGATGTGGTAGCCGGCGAATGCGTTGCCCTTGTAGACGTTGTTTACGATGTCCTCCTGGTTCATTGCGTAGGCGAACGCCTTCCGTACCGCAATGGGGACTTCGAGCGTGTTGAAGACGAGATACTCCGTCGAGAGAGAGGGAACCTCGCCGTAGTTGACGGTCATCCCGTCGTCGAATTCGTAGGTCCCGACCGAGCGGTTGCCCTCAGTCGACTCGATGGAGACGTTGCTCGGGTTGAACGAGGCCGTCGGCATCCCTTCGAGGATGTCTGCGTTCTCGTTACGGAACCGACTCAACCGGGTGTTCCCGCTCCCGACGACGGTGTAGGTGATGCCGTCAAGGTCGGGGCTGCCGCCGTAGAAGTCGTCAAATGCCGTGAGCTGGAGCTGGTCCCCTTTCGTCCACGAGTCGACCTGGAAGGGGCCTGCGCCGGCAAAAGTCGGGCCGCCGTTGGCGGTCGAGAAGAACTCGTTGTACTCGTACTCGCCGTCATACCCCTCGATGTCACCAACGGCGTTCTCGGGGAGTACGGCGAACGTACCGCCCGCGATCTGGAACAGCGTGTACTGGAAGGGCGAGCGCAGCGTGAACTTGAAGGTCGTCTCGTCGACGGCCTCAACCGCGAGCGACCCCGGAACGTAGTCATCAAGCGTTGTCTCGTCTTCGGGAGCCGCCCGAGAGGCCTCTTTCTCGTGGTCGATAGTCATCGTCTGCCCGATGATGTCATCTTGATTTCGAGAGTTCTCCGAGCCAGCCAGCCGTCGATAAGAGTAAACGAAGTCCTCGGCCGTGACCGAGTCACCGTTGTGAAACACGGCGTCATCCCGGAGCTGGAAAGTGTAGGTCAGGCCGTCGTCAGACATCGAGTAGTCCTCGGCCAACGCCCCTTCTGGTGGGTACATTCCGTTCGGGAAGTGCATCAACGGCTTGTTGTACTGGTTGTATCCCGCTCCAGAGCCCTTCGCGTTGATAGGATCGAGGGTCTGGATGGATCCGGTGGCCATCATCTGGAGGGTGCCACCCGGCCCGAACTCCGCCTCTTCCTCGTTGCCGGTCTCGGTGTTGCTTGACTCACTATCCTCGGTGTCGCTTGACTCACTATCTCCTGAACAGCCCGCCAGCGCCGTTACCGCACCTGCGCCTGCCGCCGTGAGAAATCCCCGCCGCGTCTCATTTTGAACCATCAAATGGCCGTATCATGTATGGCATAATTACTGCTGCTATTTTCAATAAATGCCGTGTTTGAGTGTGAGATAATACTATATAGTCCTTAATAGAGTCATATATATGAAATACAAACGCATTTTACGGTCTCTCTGGAAGCGCTGCTTATGACCGAAAGCGCGTGGGCGAAGACGCTCGCGTCGGCGACGGAGATGGAAACAGAGCTGCGCGACGACGGCTGGGAGGTTATTACCGTACGCGCGGGCCACATCGCACCCGAACCGCCCGCACATGGCGACACCGACCGTTTCGGACTGGTCTACCTTGCACAGGGCAAAGACGCCGATAACTTCACCAACGCCGTCGAGCGCGCCGCCTTCGACGGCTACGAGGTTTTCAACCGCCGCGAGGGCGAGGACCTCTTCATCCTCACACGGCTGACCGATGCGGAGCGTGACCTCGCGGTTCTTCTCGTTGGTGCAGTGAACCTCGCTCACGCCGCCGATCTCGCCACGGCTGCCCGCAAGCGCGGGGTAATGTACTCACACGTTCAGCTGCTCGACGGCACCCACCTGAGTAGCTTCCGTCATGATGATCCCAGCGCCTTCCTCCCGGAGGACATATGAGCGACGAGTCCGCCGGCCCGCTGGTGGCCCGTCTCGACGCGCCGGCCGCCGAACACACCCGCTTCGCCGTCGTCGCCGACCCGCACGTTGGCATCCGTGCAACAGGGACCTCCAAACTCTTCGAACATACCCGCGAACACTTCGAGAACGCACTTGCAGACATCGCCACCCGCAACGTCGATGCGGTGCTCTCGCCGGGCGACCTGACAAAGGATGGCGAGCCGTGGAACTACGACGCCGTCGATGAGATACTCGCGGGACTCGACGTCCCCTTCTATGCCGTCCCGGGCAACCACGACGTACCCAAGAAGCGCGACGAACACGGCTCCCCCGATATCTCGTGGTTTGCCGAAAAATACGGTCCGGGGAAGCTCCCCTATCACGTTGAACTCGGCGGACTAGACCTCATTGGACTGAACAGCTCCGGGACGAATGAGCGCCTCTATGAGTCCCACGACGGCCAGGTGACGGCGGAATCGCTGGAGTGGCTGGCCGAAACGCTCGATACGGCGGAGAACCCCCTCATCCTGGTCCATCACAACTTCCCGCCGGTGAGCGACCAGATCGAGGCCCACCGCGAAGTCGAACCGGAGATGGGCCTCCCTCCGGTGATGCGCGACCCCGAACCGTTTGCCGACGTGCTCGCCGCGGGCGGCGCCGAGTTGGTGTTCACAGGTCACTACCACCTGCCCGCTACCGGCGAGTATCGTGGCGTTCGGGAGCTCGCGGCACCGACGACCTGTTCGTTCCCCCAGTCCTACCTCCTCTGCGAGACGTCGCCTGAAGGCACGACCGTCCGGCTCGTTTCTGTGACGGACGAGACGGGGCTCGAGCGCGGCCACGCGGAGCGCTCGCAGGACTCGGTTACGTCGGGCGGGCTGACCGCAATCGCGGCGGCGCGCCTTGCGAGCTTCCCGCTCGTGTACGAGTAGCTACTCCTCCGATTCCAACGGGTCTGTGTCGCTGGGGTACGCCCCGACCAGCTGCTCGCTGGCGCGCCGCAGGTGGTGGTGGAATGTCGCGGCCGAAATGTAGCGGTTCTCGACGATGCGATCTGGTTGGTTTCAGCGATGATGCTGAGCGAGCCCGCTGACGAAGCGGATCGTCAAGTATCGTCGGTACCGACGACACAGGAACCCGAGTGTCAAACCTGTGGACAGGCGACCGACCTCCGGTTCAAAATACAATAGAACGATCGAGAAAGGGTCAGTCAACTCGGACACTTCGCTATCAAGAACTACATAGCAGTATAGTCCACTAATACAACTGATTAATTCGAGAGCGTAATACCGCTATTTGAGTCCGATCCTCAGACGAACTGTTTCGGCTCTAGACCTACCCACATGAACACGAAACCACAGTTTTCCGCCGGCGTGACGTAGATCGGGGTCCGATTTTCATCCCACTCTTCCCGATCCGAATGGTGAGCTGGGATTTCTCAGTTCTTAGGCTATGAGAACCCACGCCACCCCGAAGGCAAGCAGAGACGCGGTCAGATTGGCGAGCGCATTCAAGACTGCATCTCTCTGTTCGCCCTGCTCCCAGAGGCTAACGGTCTGAAAACTAAACGACGAGAATGTCGTGAATGCCCCACAGAATCCGACACTCACCAAGAGGAGGATGTCAGAATCACTTACCCCGAAAATGACTGAGCCCAGGATGAAGCTTCCGAGCGCGTTTACAACGAGGGTTGCCCACGGGAACGACGTATTTTCGGTCAGCTGGCCAACCACATAACGCAGGACTGCACCGACTGCCCCGCCAATACTGATGAGGAGGATTTCCATTAATCATCACCCGGCGTTGGAGGCTGAATTGCGGTTGTAGACGTTTTGGCTACGATTTTTCGACTAATGAGGACTCCACCAAACCCGGATGCGTAACTGGCGATTATATAGGGGACGGCAAATTCCGGTGCAGTCAACGCAATATCGGCCACGAACGTGCTGTAGGTCGTAAATGAGGCGAAGAAGCCCGTTCCGAAGACATAGCGCAGCCGTTTTGTGAGGAACTCATCTGCTCGAGCATCAAAGAGGAGTAACCCGAGTCCAAAGCTCCCGATGGTGTTGACGAGGAGTGTGACCAGGAGTGCGTCACCCGCTGCTGCCCCGACAGCGTATCGAAGGTTCGCACCAACGATTCCACCAAGTGCAATCAGTACGATCGCTTCCCCGTGCGGAATGAGTTGTCTCCGTAGCATCTGATGAGCCGAAAGTAGGAGTCATCAGCCGTATCGGCGGTTGGGGAAGGCGGACTCCATCGCCCGTGTTTCAATTCTGTCTCCGGTGATTGGACAAATAAACGCACCGTTCTCCAGAATATTGAATGACCGCTGAGAACTGGATGTCGGCGTAAACCACCGTTGGGTGTTGTCAGGAGAGGGAGTCTATTTCGACTGTTTTTCGTGCCCCCGAGAGGGCGAGGGCTCCTTCGAAAGCTCTCAGAGGGGACTTTCAATGAGTCAACAACAGCGTCCCGACAATGTCTCGATCGACGAGATCTCGATCGATATCGACACTACGCAATCGGCGGAGATCGATTCCGCCGACGTGCCCGACGAAATCAAATCCATCACCCGTGGGCTCGCCGGTGAGCAGCCGCCGACGAATCCCATAGTGGTTCTCAAAGCGGCCCGGTGGTGGTATCTACACGGCAAGGGCGGCACAGATCCCGCCTTCCAGTGGGCCATCGAGTGGGCGCGTCACCTTGCGACTGACACGCCCAGTGACGTCGAACGGTTCGACGCGTTCCTCGAGTACCTCGTCACGGTCGGCTTCGCGGACGAACGCCACAAGCTCCACTGACCGACAGAACGGTTTTTGAACGCCCCGGAGGGGCGCGGCGCGATCTGAACAGCCGCAGTCGCCATGAATTCGATTCGATGAACACAATGGCTACGACTAGTGACTCGTCGGTCTCCTTCGAGCAGACCGACACACGACCCGACGAGATGAACAGTACGATCGAACAGTGGATCGACGACCTCGTCGCCGGGGTCGACGACGCGCAGGCCAGCGCGGAGTCCCAAGAGTAGCTGGATGTCCAGAGTCATTTCCACGACTATTCCTACCGGAACACGCTCCTGATCAAGCGGCAGTGTCCCGAGGCGAGCTGGGTGGCGGGCTACCGGACGTGGCAGGAGGAGTTCGACCGGTACGTCAAGGAGGGCGAATCGGCCATCTGGATTTGGGCCCCGATCATCACCAAGCAGTGTCCGGATTGCGGAAATTCGCCAAGCTACCATGAGGACAGCGACTGTGACTACGACGAGACACCACCCGAGAAGTGGTCAGAGGGCCTCGTCGGGTTCAAGCCTGCACCGGTGTTCGATGTCTCCCAGACCGAAGGTGAGCCGCTTCCCAACCTGGACACGGAAGCGACCGGGGACCCCGACGACCTCGTCGAACAGTTGACTGCCGCCGCTGATGAACTCGGTGTGACGGTGCGAATCGTTCCAGCCGAGGAGTGGACCCACGGCGAGGCGAAGGGCATCTGCGAGCAGCTGAGTCTCGTCGATATGCAACCGCGGGTTGAGGTGCGTGATCGGGAGAATGAGGCCGACCTTGCGTGGACGCTGATTCACGAGTACGCGCACGCCCTGCTCCACTTCGACATCGATGACGACACTGAGCGGGCGAAACGCGAAGTCGAGGCCGAAGCCGTTGCGTACGTCGCCGGGCAGTACTGGGGGCTGGATACCAGTGGGTCGGCGTTCTACCTCGCTGCGTGGGAGTCGGACGATTCCGAAATCGTTCGCGAGCGGCTCGGACGGATTAGTTCCACAGCAGAAGAGCTCATCGACGTGCTCGAAGACGCCGGCTGAACTCTTAACCAACACTCGACTCAACACCCCAATTTCGTTGGTTAAGTTTGCTCGTCTCAGTCGTCCGCGGTAGTCGCAAGGCTAAAGCAGGCCCGTGTTTATACTCTATATAAGAAACGCAGGTATGAGTACCATAGAACAAACGCAAAATATACGCCAGGGTCTCTCGACTCGAGAAAGTCGACTCCTCACGCGACTCGCTGGCGCGGGTCACCAGATCATCTCTGTTGACGACATCGAGACGACGCTGGTGGTCCCCCCAAACACCGCCCGCGAGATCGCATCCCGGCTCACTGAGAAGGGCTGGCTCGACCGGCTTTTCTCGGGCACGTATCTCATCATTCCACTGGCTGCCGGCGAGGAAGCCGTGTACACGACCCACGAGTACCTCATCGCCGCCCACGTCGCCAATCCGATGTACATCGGCTACTACAGCGCCCTCAGCCACCACGGACTGACCGAACAGGTTCCCCGGACGGTGTACGTCGTCACGCCGACCCGAGCGCAAAGCCGGGAGATCCACGGCGTTCCGTACCGCGTCACGACAGTCACCGAGCGAAAATTCTTCGGCTTTGAGCCGACATCGATCGAGGGCACGACCGTGCAGGTCAGCGACCTAGAGAAGACGCTGGTCGACTGTGCGGACCATCCTGAGTTCTGCGGTGGCCTTCGGGAACTTGCGACCGCGATGCGTACTGCCGACGAACGGGGTTGTGACTGGCCCACTGTCGGCGAGTACCTCGAACGCCTCGACAACGGCGCTGCGACCAAGCGGATCGTCTACCTCGCCGACCAGCTCGACATCAACCTCCCCGCCCGCGAGGAGCTCGTCGCGTCGTTCACGAGTGGGTATTCCTCACTGGACCCGACGCAGCCCGACACCGGATCGACCGACAGTACGTATCGCCTCCGAATCAATGTCGAGCCAGCCACGCTGGAGCCGACGGAGTCCTGATCGCGATGATCAGTCAGGACCGGCTCCGGATTCTCGCTCGCGAACTGGGCGTTCGGCAAGGGTACGCCGAGAAGAACTACGTTAATTCGTGGCTCCTCTGGGGCATCTTCACGAGCGACTACGGCGACAACCTCCTGTTCAAAGGCGGGACCGCGCTGTCCAAGCTGTATTTTCCGCAGTCGTGGCGATTCTCGGAGGACCTCGACTTTGGCGTCGAGGGGGAGTACCAGGGGTCCAAACAAGAGCTCCGAGCGGTCCTCGATACGATTGCCGACCGCTCTGGCATCGAATTCGAGATACGAGAGCATCACGAATCTCAGCAGGACCACTACCCGACCCACTACGTCGACATCAGCATTCAGTACCGGGCCGTCCTCAATCACCCCAACACGACCAGCATCGACGTGATGGTTGACGAGCACGTCGCCTTCGACCCTGTTCAGCACACGCACGCGTACGAAGACGTGCCCGAGTTCAATCTTCAGGCGTACAGCGTCGAGGAGATCTTCGCCGAAAAGCTCCGAGCGATCTACCAGCGCGGGGCCGCCCGTGACTATTACGACCTCTATCAGCTGCTCGGAACCGATTCGGTCGCGATCAACTTTGCCGATGTGGGGGCCGCCTTCGACGCGAAATGTAAACACGATGGGCTCACCGTTGATCTGAACGACGGACTCCCGGACGAGCAACAAGAGACGATCCGCCACCAGTGGGAGACTACGCTGCCGGACCTGACCGGTGATCCGCCGGCGTTCGAAATGGTCTGGGAACAGCTGGACACGGCGATCTCCCAACAGGGATCGTCGTAGGCAACGGCCGATGTCGGTGTTGATGCCCGATGGGTGTCGCATCCGGAACTCTGGTGATTAACCAACACATCTGAGCTAATTCGCGCTACGTTGGTTAACGCAAGGCAACCGCTGATATCCTCCGAGGCGCTCGGCAGCCAAGCGTCTCCAAGAAGGGACAAGCAGTCGAAAAGAGATGAGCGGCGTGATGCTGCCGGCAGTGAGTTTACCACGAGCGATGGGAGTCTTTAGGACGGGGTAAGACGGCTATAACATAATGGCCCGTTCAGCAACGCAAAAGGTGTCAGTCGATGACTAAGGTACTCCTTGCTGTCGATGCCGGTACATCGCGGATCAAAGCAGTGGCGTTCTCGATGACTGGCGAGCAACGAGCGATGAGTACACAGCCGGTAGAGACGGTGCATCCACAGCCCGGCCACGTCGAACAGGACATGACACAGGTCCGCCGACAGATGGAAACCGCGATTCAGACCGTCCTTAACCGCCTTCCAGAGACGGCACACCCACAAGGGCTCGCCATCACAGGTCAGGGCGACGGACTGTGGGCGATCGACGCGGATGGAACGCCGGTTCGGAACGCCATTCTCTGGTCCGACAGCCGAGCCGCCGATCTGCTTGCGACGTGGGCCGAGGACGGCACCCGCGAGGCAATCGTCGACCAGTGCGGATCAGCTCCGTACCCGGGGATGAGCTTTCCGTTGCTTGTCTGGCTGGCAGGGGAACACCCACGCGAGTTCGCTCGTATCGATACACTCCTCTCGTGCAAGGACTGGCTTGCCTACACGCTGACCGGCTCCCGATCAATCGATCACAGTGAAGCTACGGTTCCCTATCTCGACCAGCGGACCGAACACTACAACACGCACCTCTTCACCGAGGTGGGCCTGCCCGAGGCATCGGCAGTATTACCGGAGTTATCCGCCCCGACCGATATCGTTGGGCAGGTTACCCCGGCTGCGGCTGACCGAACGGAGCTTCCCGAGGGCCTGCCGGTTGTCTCTGGCCCGTTCGATGTGCCAGCCGCAGCGATCGGGAGTGGGGCCGTCACTGACGGCACTGGAGCCGTAACGCTCGGAACATCACTCACACAGCAGGTGCTAACCACAGGGCCGACCCCGGACACGAACGGGATCCAGATGGCGCTCGGTATCGAGGACCGATGGACCGTGGCGATCGGGTCAAACGCCGGCACGCCGAGTCTCGAGTGGGTCGCCGACACCATCGCCGATGATGTCGCGGTTGATGAGCTTGAGTCCATAGCAAAGCGCGCCCCGGCCGGAAGTGAGGGACTCATGTATCACCCCTACCTGAGTGCGACCGGTGAACGCGGCCCGTTTGTTGATCCCGCAGCGCG
>CAZFMU010000026.1:0-15181 GCA_964520165.1 uncultured Salinarchaeum sp.
TAGCTGATGATGGGAGACAAAAGCAGTACCGATCGACCGATTCTTATCCCGACGGGACCTACCAGAGAGTAATGGAACGGCCGTTGTGGACAGATGCGCATTCACCACCCCTCGACGCGATCCCACAGGACCGCGCCCGCAAGCAGCTGCGAGCCGCCGTCGAGGATCCGGTCAACCTCCTGGTCCACGGACCGCCAGGGGCAGGGAAGACGGCCGCGGTACGGGCCCTCGCCGAAGCAGCACACAATGACCCCGATAACGACTTTATTGAGCTCAACGTCGCCGATTTCTTCGATCGGAGCAAAAAGGAGATCCGCAACGATCCGCGCTTCGAGCGGTTTCTGAGTGGCCAGGTAGCCTGGACACGCGGACGCCAGGAGACCAAGTACAAGCGCGACTGGTCAAAGCGCGACATGATCAACTACGTTCTTAAGGAGTCAGCGAGTTATGCGCCGTCGTCGGGGTCGTATAAAACAGTCTTGCTTGACAACGCCGAGTCAATTCGGGAGGACTTCCAGCAGGCCCTCCGACGGGTCATGGAGCAATTCCACCAGAACACCCAGTTCGTGATTGCGACCCGTCAGCCGACGAAGCTCATCCCTCCGCTTAGATCGCGATGTGTGCCCGTTCCGATGCCGGCACCGGAGACGACTGCCATCGCCGATGTTATCGCTACCATCGCCGAGGCAGAGGGAGTTACATACGACCGTGAAGGCGTTGAGTTCGTTGCCGGCTACGCCGACGGGAACCTCCGGGAGGCTATCCTCGCTGCCCAGACGACGGCGAGTACCGAGGACGAGATTACCATGGCGGCCGCCTACGACGCACTGGATGACATCGGATTCGACGATGACATTGAGACGATGCTTGTGGACGCCGAAGCTGGCGAGTTCAGCGACGCACGCTCGCAGCTCGACGACCTGCTGGTCGATGAGGGGCTGTCCGCAAACGAGGTACTAACGGCCATTCTTGAGGTTGGTCGATCCCGGTACGACGGCGAACGACTCGCGCGTCTCTACCGGCTGGCCGGAGAGGTTGACGCCGCACTAGTAGAGGGAACAAGTGGCCGGATTCAGGTCGGCCGGCTACTAGCCGAACTGGGCGACAGTCAATCGGCCGTCGCCGGAGCCCCAGGCACACAGTCAACGTGAACGATCAAATCGTCGGCACACCCCAGAGCCCTACCGGCGCTCGTATTCATAAAAGGTCAGTTCCTCGTGGGGGTCACGGGCGACCTCAATCCACTCCTCACCGAGTGGCCACTCCGGGAAGTGCGTGTCACCGGCATACGTCTCGTGGATCTCGGTCACGATGACGGCATCGGCAAGCGGGAGCGTTGCCTCGTATACGGCAGCACCGCCGATCACGAAGGCCGTATCGTCGTACTCGGCGGCGATCGCAAAGGCCTCCGGGATCGATCCGGCGTGGATGGCGCTCGCCGGCAGGTCCGGCTGCTGTCGTGACAGAACGATGTTCGTCCGGCCGGGAAGCGGTCCATCCAGCTGGCGTTCAATGGTCTCGAAGGTCCGGCGGCCGACGATGACGGGATGACCCATGGTCGTCTCCTTGAAATGCTTGAGATCCTCGGGATAGTGCCACGGCATCTCGCCGTCGGCGCCAATCACGCCGTTTTCGGCGACCGCAACGATCAATTTTACCGTGAGGTCGTCAGGAATGGAGGAGACAGACATGATCACTCGGCGACGGCAAAGGAGATAGCAGGGTGTGACTCGTAGTCCCGAAGTTCGATGTCGTCATAGGCAAGGGCATCAAGCGGTTTGTCGGCGACAACAAGTTCGGGACGGGCCTTCGGTGTGCGCGAAAGTTGGGTGAGCAGACCCGGCACGTGATCGTAGTCGTTGTCCTCTGGGTCCGGCGGGGCTTCGGTCTGAATCCAGTCGCGAACCGCACGATACTCCTCCGGCGTCTCGACAGCCCGGAGCCGCTCTTGAAGCGCCGGCAGGTGTTCGCCGTACCACGCACCGCGGGCACCTTGTCCACAGTAGATGTGCGCGTCGACAAGCGAGTGCGAAAACCGCCCCGGCTCGAAGCCGGTCTGCTGGGCGACGGCAGTCAGCATGAGTGAGTACGCAGCGATGTTAAACGGGACGCCGAGGGCGATGTCGCCGGAACGCTGGTGTAACTGGCAGTGAAGCCGATCATTCTGCACGGAGAAAACGAAGGTGTAGTGACACGGCGGGAGTGTCGATCCGGCCGCGTTCGCCGGATGCCACGCCGAGACCACCATACGGCGCGACCGGGGATTCTCCTTGAGGGTGTCGATGACATACTGGATCTGATCGAAGACCCGACGCCCGTCGGCCTCCTCGGTGACCCATCGGTCGTCGGCCGACCAGTGCTCACCGGGGAGACGAGCGGGCGTCTCGGGAATGGGGAATCGACGCCAGAACCGGCCGTAGGCGGTATCGAGATGGCCCTCCTCGTCCGCCCAGGCGTCCCAGATGCCGGTGTGTTCGCTTAACTCGCGGATATGCGCCTCTCCTGAGAGATACCACAGAAACTCGTGGATCATCGACTCCCAGCGGTAGTCGTCCATCCGTTTGGTCGTCAACAGCGGATAGCCGTCGGCGAGATCGACCTCGTACTGACGGCCGAAGGTGGCGATGGTGTCGACACCGGTCCGGGTCGACTCGTGGCTCCCCTGCGCGAGTGCGTCGGCAACGAGGTCCAGATACGGTTCCATTGATCGACCGATGGGATCCGCACGCTAATGTCCCCTTCGGAGGGCGGCCCTGGGGACTGGACAGAAACGCGTAACGTTTTTAGCGAGCCGTTTCGACGGTCCGGATATGGCAATTACACCCCAGTGTCGATGGATCGGCCGGCAGCCGCCCTCCGCGACCGGGGTGGACTTTTTTCTCGCACTCGCTAGGTCCCGATGATCGGATCAGCAGACGGGCCGGATCGTTGCGATCGACCGACTGGCACAGCGGTGCGACAGATGCGGACGTGATCATACGATGGAACTTCCCGAAACACAACTCGCGGTCCTTGAGGCCGCAAGCGCAACCGAGGCACGGACAATCGACCGATTAGCAGCCGATACTGGGTACGAACCCGAGGCGGTGACCGGCGCTGCCTTTGGGCTTGAGGAGGCAGGACTGCTCGATATCGAGGCAGACACCGAGATTGAGCTGGTCGTGAGCGACGAGGGAGATCGGTACCGGCATGAGGGGCTTCCGGAAGTCCGACTCTATCAGGCGGCCACTGCCGCCGAGGCGGATCCGGTGCCGATCAGCGAGGCAATCGGTGCAGCGGGACTCGACGGCCCGGAGGTCGACATCGCATTGGCGAACTTCGCCCGGAAGGGCTATGGTGAGATCGACGAAGGGGCGATCACCGTCGAGCCCGACGCCGATCCGGCGGCCGACCCGGAGGCAGCTGCACTCGATGCCATTGCCACCGGAGACGCCACGCCTGCTGAGGAGGTACGCAATCGTCTCGTTGAGCGCGGACTCGTCGAACGCATCGAACACACCCGACGACGCGTCCAAGTAACCGACGAGGGTGTCACCGCGTTGATGTCCGGTATCGAGGCCGAATCCGCTGTCGGACAGGTCACGCCGGAGCTGTTGACCTCCAGCGAGTGGCAGGACGCCGAGTTCGCCGAGTACAATGTTGAGGCGGCCGCAGACCAGACGCCACCAGGCCGCGTGCACGTTCTCCGGGCGATCGCCGAGCGCGTCAAGGAGGTGCTCGTCGGCATGGGATTCCAGGAAATGCAGGGCCCACACGTTGATGCCGACTTCTGGATCAACGACTGTCTGTTCATGCCACAGGATCACCCAGCACGGACACACTGGGACCGCTTTGCCATGTCCGTCCCGACCGCCATCGACTCTCTTCCGGAAGATCTACTCAAGCGTGTCGAGCGCGCCCACCGCGAAGGGGTTGGCGAGGACGGTGACGGCTATCACTCCCCGTGGGACAAGGACTTCGCGCGGGCACTGGCATTGCGTGGACATACGACCTCACTGTCGACCCGGTATCTCTCTGGTGAGGCAATCGGTGAGATTGACCCACCGGCGCGGTTCTTCAGTGTCGAGAAGGCCTACCGGAACGACACCCTTGATGCGACCCACCTGCTTGAGTTCTTCCAGATTGAGGGATGGGTCATGGCCGAGGATCTCTCCGTTCGCGATCTGATGGGGACCTTCGAGGAGTTTTACGCTCAGTTCGGCATTCACGACATCGAGTTCAAGCCCCACTACAACCCCTACACGGAGCCGAGTTTCGAGCTGTTTGGCGAACACCCCGAGACCGGTGAGATGATCGAGATTGGCAACTCCGGGATCTTCCGTGAGGAGATGCTCCAGCCACTCGGCGTTGACGCTGACGTCATGGCGTGGGGCCTCGCGCTTGAACGACTCGCCATGTTGTTGACCGGAGCGGATGACATCCGCGACCTGCACGGGACGCTTGCTGACATTGACTTCCTGCGGACCGCGGAGGTGACCTACTGATGCCCGTTGTCGACATCGATCCCGACGAACTCCGCCGGTTGACCGGGACCGACAAGGATGATGACGAACTCCTTGATGACCTCTTCGCGCTCGGACTTGAGTTCGAGGGCCGAACCGACGACGACGCATTCGAACTCGAGTTCGCTCCAGACCGACTCGATCGGCTCTCGGTCGAAGGGATTGCACGGTCGCTTCGATACCAGTACGGGCAGGATCGCGGCGTCTACGTGCCGAATCTGAACGACCCCGAGTGGACCATCGAAGTTGACGCGACCGTTCCTGACGAGCGGCCCTACGTGACCGGCGCTGTTATCCGAGGAGTTAATCTCGACGAGGAGGGCTTGGAGTCGCTGATCCAACTCCAAGAGAAGCTCCACGCGACGATGGGCCGTGGTCGGGCCAAAGGGGCGATTGGGATCCACGATCTGACCATGCTCAAAGGCGAGCGGTTGACCGATGACAGCGGCGGAAGCCGTATCCGGTACACCGGAGTCGACCCCGACGGAGACACGTTCGTCCCCTTGGACGCCGACGCAGAGATGACGCCACAGCAGGTGCTTGAGGAGCATCCAATCGGCGACAAATACGCCTCGATTGTGGCCGAGTACGATGTCATGCCGGCGATCTACGACGAGCTCGGGCTGTTCTCATTCCCGCCGGTGATCAACGGGGCCCGGACGGAGGTTACCACGAACAGCCGCGAACTGTTCGTCGAGATGACCGGCACCGATCAGTGGACGATCGACCATATGCTCGCCATTGTGTGTTACGCGCTCGACGCGCGAGGCGCCACCGTCGAGGCTGTCACGGTCGATTATGACGACGCGAACGCCGGCGAGTACGCCGGGACACAACTCGAACGGCCGGACCTGAGCGTGCGCACGAAAACGGTCACCCACGACCGCATCGAGACGATGCTCGGTGTCGATCTCGATCCCGAGGAGGTGATCGATCTTGCCGAACGCGCTGGGCTCGACGCCGAGCGAGTCGACACTGACGACGGGTTGGTCTACGACGTTCGGGTC
Source organism: uncultured Salinarchaeum sp. (assembly GCA_964520165.1). Classification (GTDB taxonomy): domain Archaea; phylum Halobacteriota; class Halobacteria; order Halobacteriales; family Salinarchaeaceae; genus CAZFMU01. The sequence continues at coordinate 5,510 of CAZFMU010000026.1, forward strand.
CCGCCGTACCGAGTCGACGTGCTCCACCCGGTCGACGTAATCGACGATCTCGGCCGGGCTTTTGGATTCAACGAGCTCACGCCCCGGTATCCCGACGTGTCGACGGTCGGAAAGCGCCACGAACGGTCGCGGCTTGAGGAGGCCGTTCGGACAACGCTGGTCGGAATGGGCTTTGAGGATACACTGAACTTCCACATGAGCAACGAGGCAAACACCTTCGAGCGGATGCGCCTGCCCATACCGGTGCCTGGAGAATTCGATCGGACGGACAACACCGTCGAGATCGCCGACTGGCGCGGGGCCCACGCCGAACGGTCGGTAAGCGAGGATGTGGTCGGCGTTGCCGTGCCGCCGACCATCAAAGAGCCCTATAGCGAGGAATACACAATTCTTCGCACCTGGGCATTACCGTCACTACTGACGGTTCTTGAACGCAACACCCACCGAACCTATCCGCAGGACCTCGCCGAAATCGGGCTGGTTGCTGGCGTTGATCCCACGGAGAACACGGGCGTGGCTGAGTGGCGGTCGGTCGCCGGCGTACTCGCCCGTCACGACGCCTCCTACGAGGACGCCCGCGGACGCCTCCAGGCGCTGACACAGGCATTCGGCGTCGATCTGGCCACGCCCCCGACGGAGCATCCATCATTTATCGACGGACGGGCCGCCGATGTCGTCATTGATGGCACGGTTGCCGGCGTCGTTGGCGAGTTCCACCCGGCGGTGCTTGTTGAACACGACCTTGAGGTGCCCGTTGTCGGCTTCGAACTCGAACTATCGGCACTTCGATGATCACTCAGAGGCCGCGTAGGCCTTGAGCACCTCTAAGTCGACCTGATCAAGCACGGCCTCGTGTGTCGCCTCAAGCACAACCGGTGGGGCGACCTCAGCCTTGCGGGCTTCAAGCCACCGGGGCAGACAGAGACACCATCGGTCGCCTGCTTCGAGTCCCGGAAAGTTCAATTCGGGACGCGGCGTGACGAGGTCGTTCCCCTGGGCCTTGCTATACCGGAGAAATTCGTCGGTGACAACCGCACAAACCTCGTGGCGGCCGGGATCCTGGGGAAGGTGATGACACTGCCCGTCGCGGAGGTATCCGGTCGTTGGGTCGTCACTACAGGTCGCGAGCGGTTCGCCAAACACGTTGCGGCCCGATGGTGAAGACATGAAAGAAGGTACTAGAACAAGCAGAGCCAGTGATAAAACGCCACCGACTACGGCGATCGATCAATCAAGATCGGCACCGACGGCCGCCTCGACGCTGTCAAAGCCATCGGCCTCAAGGAGTTCTAAGAGCCCGGCGTTAATCCGGCGGGCAAGCGCTGGGCCCTCATAGACAAAGCCAGTATACAGCTGCACAAGATCGGCGCCAGCTCGGATTTTTCGGTAGGCGTCTACCGCTGAGGTGACACCCCCGACGCCGATGACTGGGACATCGACCCGTTGGGCAACAAAGCGGATTCGCTCGGTGGCTCGCTCGGCGAGCGGCGCACCGGAGAGCCCACCGTCCTCAACTTTGTTGGGGTGCTGCAGGTCAGCCGGGCGGTCGGTCGTCGTGTTGACGGCAACGACACCGTCGAGGTCCAGATCCCGGACGACCCCAAGGGCGTCCTCGGTCGCTGCCTCGGTGAGATCGGGCGAGAGTTTCACCAATAGGGGTGACGCACCCGCCTCTTTCAGCCGCGAGAGGATATTCACCAACGGCTCACGATCCTGGAGCGTACGCAGCCCAGGGGTATTCGGGCTCGAGACGTTAACAACGAAGAAGTCGCCTGTATCGGCTACCTGCTGGTAGGTATAGGCGTAATCCGCCGGGGCTGCCTCTAACGGGGTGGCCTTCGACTTGCCGAGGTTGACACCGATCGGAATTGGCGGGAGCGTGTGCGCCTTGAGTCGCGCACCGATGGCATCGGCCCCCTCGTTGTTGAACCCAAAGCGGTTGATCAGCGCCTCGTCCTCGGGGAGACGAAACAGCCGCGGACGTGGGTTGCCGGGCTGGGGTCGGGCAGTGACTCCACCGACCTCAAGATGGCCGAATCCGAGCGCCGCAATCGACCGCGGGACACGGGCGTTCTTGTCGAACCCGGCGGCGATACCGACCGGATTAGGGAACTCACAGCCGAGGGTCGACACTTCCAGGCGGTCGTCGGTAACCTGACTCAAGGCGGCCATCGCACGCTCGATTGGCGTCTCTTGGACGGCCGCCATGCTGGTCATCGCCAGTTCGTGGGCGACCTCCGGCGGGAGTGTAAACAGCACGCGCTTGGCGAGGTCATACGCCCCCATCGACAGATGTTGGCCCCGGCAGCGGTATAAACACACCGCGATCCGTTCGCCCCCAAATCAGAATTCGTGTTCGACTTCGTCTTGGTCGGCTTTCTGGATGATAATCTTGTCTTCACGGACTCGAACGAACACCTCGTCGCCGATGTCCATCCCAGCGACGGCGAGTTCGTCTTCGTGGAGATTGACGTGAACGTTGTGGTACTCCCCGTCTTCGCCTTTGGCACCACTTGGGCTGAGCGTCTTTTTCCGGACCATCGCGGTGTCTACGGGCCTTCTCGCCACAGAACGTACTTAAGTGTTTTCTCAACACCGTTCGGGAGTGGTGGCCAACGCCGTCTGAGGGCAACTTAACCGATAACGCGGTCGGTCTCCGGATGGGGCAACTCCCAGAGCACTGGCGGCAGGAAGTCCGCAAGATGATCGATAAGTCGATGCTCGCCCACATCAAGTCCCTCGCAGTGCTCATGGGCCTCATCACGGATTGAGACGCGGAGTGCGTCACCGTCCGGTTCAACGTGTAAGGGAAACACCGAACAGCGCGTCGGTTTCCAGTCAACCTCGGCATGAAGCGCACACCGACCATCCTCACGCAGGAAGTGACAGGCCTGTCCATCCTCGGCGGTATGATCGTGACTCGCCGGTTCACGACGGACGAACCGCTCACCGCGAAGACTCGTTGTGGATTCCGAGAGATCGGCATGAGCGGCTAGCTCCTCGAAGTCCGGACCATACAGCAACACCCCATGGTGACAACACCACGTACACTCCTCAACACACCGGAAGGTGATCGACGGATCGAATGTGACGATCGCCTCCTTGTCCGGATAGACGGTGACCCGACGCACGCGCTTGGGTTGGACGCCACCGACAAGCCTCTGTCGATCAGCCTACCCGGAACTCAAGGTTTTTTACCGAGCGTCAATCAGCAACGTGCACCACTTGGGACGCGTTGGAACAACGATAGCGCGTTCCGATTCCACAGAGCGATGGCACGACCACACCACGACGACGACACGACAGGGGGACATCCGGGCGGATCCCCACATACGGATACGTCGGGACACCCCGGCACGTCGAGTACCGGTGGCCACCCAGGGGGACGAGACTACTCGACAGCGCCGCTCATCGTAACCTGGGAGACAACACAGGCCTGTGGACTCTCATGTGATCACTGTCGGGCAGAGGCCACCCCAGATCGCCACCCAGACGAGTTGACAACCGAGGAGGCGACCGCACTGTTTGAGGAGATCGCGTCGTTCGATCCACAGCCGATTCTCGTGCTCTCGGGTGGGGACCCGCTTGAGCGGCCGGATCTCTTCGAATTACTTGAGACGGCGGTCGACATCGGGGTAACACCCTCGGTCACACCGGCGACGACCTCAGCGCTAACACATGAGGTGATCGACCGATTCGCAGAGATCGGCGTCGGACGGATGGCCGTGAGTCTCGACGGCGCGAGTGCCCGAGCACACGATGGGTTCCGCGGTGAGGAGGGAACCTTCGAGACGGCGATCGACGCCGCAAAATACGCCCGCGAGGTCGGGCTGTCGATCCAGGTCAACACGACCGTGACCGCCGAGACGGTCGATGAGCTTCCGAAGATCGCCGACCGAGCAGCGCGTCTTGACGCGGCGATGTGGGAGGTATTCTTCCTGGTGCCGATCGGCCGGGGTGAGGAACTCGCCCAGCTCAGCCCAGAGCGGACCCACGAGGTCATGGAGTGGCTCTACCGCCGGAGCCAGTCAGCGCCGTATCGCGTGATCACCGTCGAGGCCCCGTTTTATCGACGGGTGGCAAAGCGAATCGCCGACGAGGAAGGGATCGGCTCCGGACGTGTCGGCTCAACGGGCGCCGGAAACGGGTTTGTATTCGTCAGTCACACCGGCGAAGTCTACCCGTCGGGGTTCCTCCCCGAAAGCGCCGGTAACGTCCGCGAACAGTCGCTCCCGGAACTGTACCAAGACGCGCCGATCATGGAGGCGCTCCGTGACCGCACGTCGTTTGAGGGCCCCTGTGGAAACTGCCCGATGACAGAGACGTGCGGCGGATCGCGCTCACGCGCCTACGCCGTGACCGGCTCACCATTTGCGAGTGATCCGCTGTGTCCGTGGGCGCAAACGGGCGAGACCGGCGCGTCACGAACGCGGTGAGCCACACGTTCGCCTTGCAAAGTGCCTAAGACCCTTAGCCGTCAATCGGTGGTGAGTCCGAGTCCGGGCGTGATGATCGTGACCCAGCGTGATGTGGAACTTGACCGCACCGACCAGCCGACAACCGCGGCCGATCGCCACGAATGTGAGTTCTGCGGCCAGCCGGTAGCTGAATCCGAGCTGGTGACCGTCAGTCTTGAGGATGAGTCCACCCAGTCAATGTGCGTCTTCTGTGCGTCGTCGATGTTCGAAGATGTCGACGCCGAGGCACTCACACGCTCCGATGCGACGGCCGAGGCGGCATCAACGGACGCTATTGCCCCACCAGAAGAGAAAGCGAGCACACGAGCCTCGGCGGTCTCGTGGTCACCACCGGCAGTCGAGTCGGCATCCGGGGTCACCGGAACGCTGCTCCGCGCACACTATCTCTCATTATCGCTGTTTTGGGCAGTCCATCGAACGAATGTCCGGATCGTTGAGCGCATTCTTGATGAGATTGATGTGCAGTTAATCACAGTACTCGTTGTCGTGCTCTCAGCAATGATCGCGCTGGTCGCCGGCCTCTCGGTGTGAGTCGCCGGCAACAGACTCGGAAAGTCTTTTGAGACCACCGCGCGTACCGCAGTGTATGTCATTCGAACCCGCCGAGAAGCGGCTCCTTGAGAAACAGATCTGTATGCGGTGTAACGCCCGGAACCCGAAGGACGCAAGCCGGTGTCGTAAGTGCGGTCACGACAAGCTCCGGCCGAAAGCCAAGGAGTCGCGGGCCGCATAAGAACGACCGCCGCTGTTTTTCGTTACGCTGGATACTTCGGGTCGTGGCGTCGCGCCCGGGCAAGCGCCTGCGTGATTACGGCGTGGATATCGCCGTCATATGATGGTCCGTGTCCAGGATGGAGCCGGTCAATCGTCTCTGGGAGGCGATCAAGGAGTGTTTCGAGGGACGCGATAAGTCGGTCTCGTGATTGGCCTGGGAGGTCGGTCCGGCCGAAGCTTCCCCCATCAAAGGCCCCATCAGCGTAGACGACGACATCGCCGGAAAACAATCGCGCTTCGCCGACAAGCGCAATGTGATCGTCCGCGTGGCCTGGGGTGTGGACGACCTCATAGGAGTCATCACCGAGTTGGATGCGATCACCGTCCGCAAGGGCCCGAGTGCGACGTGGATGCGACCCATGCGTCCAGAGGTCTGCATCGAAGGCATCAAGCACCGCGTCGAGTTGCTCAACGTGATCGGCGTGCTGGTGGGTCAGAACCACGGCCGCAAGCCGGTCAGTATGTTCGGCGATGACATCAACGACACCTGACATCGCCCCCGCATCAACGAGTACAGGCGTCTCACCGGTGATGAGATACGCATTGCAGGTGAACGTCTCCGCGTCAGCAGTAACGTTCGTGACAGTGGACATGCGTGGGAATTTGCCGACGCACACATAAAGGCAATCGGCCAACGGGTGCCTTCGGCGGGATGCTTTTAGGGCTCGAATGGCTAGTTACTAATGAACATGGGGTTCGGGAGCTACGACGAGTCGGAACAAGAAAACCAGGAGATCGAGACAGACATCGATGACGACGGGATGGCCACCGCGGACGCCGATCACAACGGAAATGTCGAATACGAGATCGGGGCATCGAATGACGAACTGATCAACCGTCTGCAGGACATCCGGGACGACGAGGACGCAAATTGATCACCCATTCTGCGGCGTCGAGTATCCTAAAGTGACTCTCCCTTAGCGATACCGGTCAGTAGACGCGAAGTTCGATGAAACCAGGGCGCCGCGCACTCGGTATCGCCGAATCATTCACCCGTAAAGACGACAAAAGCACACTCGCTGGAGCAGTCGTGCGTGCGGACCGAGTCGTTGACGGCATTGCGTTTGACGCCTGTACGGTCGGGGGAACGGACGTCACAGCGGCCATCGTACGGCTGTACCGACAGTTTGACCGTGAGGATATCCGGTATGTCGTCCTCGCCGGGGTCGCGCTGGCGTGGTACAATATCGTCGATCTTGAGACCGTCGCAGCGGAAACGGATCGCCCTATCATTGCGGTAACCTTCGAGGCGAGTCAGGGGCTCGAATCGGCGCTACAGGCTGCATTCGAGGGGGAGCAGTTGGAAGACCGAGTTACTCAATACCGGCAACTACCGACGCGACAACCGGTGGATCTCAACGGCGAGACGGTGTACGCCCGATCCGTTGGACTCGATGAGCCAGAGACTCGGCGGGTGCTCGCGGCGTATACGCCAGAAGGTGGCCGACCGGAGCCGGTACGCGTCGCGCGACTCGCCGCCCGAGGAGCTGCCCGACTACGCCAACGTTGAACAGGTGATCGCCCGAGGCTGATAGGGCTTAAACCCGTACCGACGCAACGGCGGGTATGTCCGACGACGAGTTGGTCGTGAGCGCGTGCGAGCGGTGCCCGGAACTGGTCGCCTCGCGGTCACAGATTGTCAACGGAACCGGCGCTGAGGATGCGGCGATGATGCTCATCGGCGAAGCCCCTGGCACGCGTGAAGACGAGCAGGGAACCCCCTTTGTCGGCCGCAGCGGCGACACGCTAACAACGGCGCTTAAAAATCGTGGACTGCCGCGGTCAGCGGTCCGGATCACCAACTGCGTGCGGTGTCATCCACCAGAGAATCGTGACCCGACGGCAACCGAGTTGAGCAACTGTCGGGAGTACCTTGTGGCCGAAATTGACGGCGTTGACCCGGACGTGATTCTCACACTCGGAAAGGTACCGAGCGAGCACCTGCTTGATCGCGATGTTGCGGTGACCTCAGAGGCGGGAACGGTCGTCGAGACAACGATTGACGGAACGACCCGCACGGTCGTGATCGGAATCCACCCTGCAGCGACGCTGTACGATCGGAGTCAACAGTCAACCTTCGAACGGGCGCTTGACCGGGCGGTTGATCTGACCGACGGCGGTGACCAGACAAGTCTGGATGCGTTCTGATTAGCGGAGCTCGGCAAGCAGCTCAAGTAACCGTTCGCCGAGGCGGTCGGCCGCCGGTCCCGTCACAAAACAGACCGGCTCAAGATTCGGTCCACCATCATAAAAGATCGCCTCGGGCGTACCGTCGGCCCGTTCCATCGCGAGGCGGGCGTTAGCGACGATGGTATCGCGATCGCCGGTCCGGCTGGTCGTCCACCCGAGCGCGTCAACGGCGGCCTCAACATCCGTGTCGAGACGACAGGCGGCGAGGAACCGCACCGACGGATCGTCCTCGCGAAGCCCAAGGAGGACACGTGCGGCGTGATTCGAGACGCCAAAGCGAACCTCACCGTTCGCCCCGATACCATCGTGTCGACGCGTGATTCGCCCCTCGACGGCGGCTACGTCCTCGGAGGCCTCCGCGTGAGGGGTCGCTCCGGCGACGTTGAGACCGACCTGTGGGACCAGCAATCGAGCGTCAGCGGCCTCTAAGCGCGTCACCACGTCTCGGACGCCATCGGCTGTTGCGGCGCGGTGCGCCCGGTTCTGAAGATCGACCGACGGGTTGACCGGACCGCCCCCGGTGCCGACAGCATAGTGATACCGCACCGCTCGTTCCATGAAGTCCGTGCCGGCCGCAACAGCATCGATAAGCGGCTCTCCGCGGGCGAGTCGGGCAGCAATATGTGCCGATAGTGTACAGCCGGAGCCGTGTCCGGCATCGGCATCAATACGGGGGTGTTCGAATCGCTCGGTCGTCTCCTCAGTCACGAGCACGTCGACAACGGTCTCGCCCGCGAGATGTCCGCCCTTGACGAGGGCGGCATCGACACCCATCTCAAGGAGTGCCTCCCCAGCCACAACAGCGTCATCAGGCGTCTCAATCGACTGATCGGTCAGCGCCTCGGCCTCGTCAACGTTTGGGGTCACAAGCGTCGCCGCGGCAATCAAATCGGTGTACGCCGACTCGGCATCACGGTCAAGGAGCCGGTCACCGCTCTCGGCGACCATCACAGGGTCAACGACCAGCAGAATCGACCGGTCGGCAACAACCTCGGTGACGGTCTCGATAATCGGCGCGGTCGCGAGCATCCCGGTTTTGGCCGCTTGAACATCGAAATCTGAGAGTACCGCCCGACACTGCTCGGCAACATCCTCTGAGGGAAGGACGTGTGTGTCGCTGACGCCCTGGGTGTTCTGAGCGGTAACGGCGGTCACCACGCTTGTGCCAAAGACACCGGCAGCGGTCATCGCCGCGAGGTCGGCCTGAACGCCAGCGCCACCGCCGGAGTCGCTCCCGGCGATCGTCAGTCCCACCGGCGGAGCGACCGGAGCAGGAGTGCGCATACCGCTGGTTATTCACCAGTAATAATAAACAGTAATGGTCGTCGGAGTTAGTTCTGGCTCGGACGAGTGCGTTCGGCCCCCTTCCCACGGGTCTGCAGACCGCGGTTAGACTGGCCGGCACTGGTCCGTCCTCGGAAGGCCCGTCCCTTCTGTGAGTCGTCACAGATCCAGTTGAGGTCATCGTCGTTTTCGATGGCCGGGTGGTTGGGGTCAAGCAGGATGATCTCGTGCCACTTCTGGGACCCATCCTCACCGACTGGGTAGCTGTTGAGCACCCGGAGGTTGGGGAACTTGCGGCTGGCCCGTTCTTCGGCGATGCGCTGGATGTTCTTATTGCGCGTGATACGTCGAACCCCCTGGCGCTTCGAGCGGCGGCCCTTCTTGAACCGTCGCTTACGAGCGGTCCCTTTGCGGACACTGACGCGAGCGACCACGACGCCCTGCTTGGCCTTGTACCCAAGTTCGCGGGCACGATCCAGCCGCGTTGGCCGCTCAATCCGCGTAATCGCCGGCTCATCGCGCCACTCCTGTTTGCGCTGCCACTGTAGCTCGGCGAGTTTCCCGTCGTCGGGATCCCGCCAGGCGTCCTTAATGTGCGAGTAGAAGCTTCGTGCCATGGATATCACCACGGGCGTTGTGTGGTTCAACCCGGAGAGGGTCACATTCCGACCCGTGCGTGACGGGTGCCCGCTGGTGCCCGGATCCCAGCGAGTCACCAAAACTACTCCGAGTTTCAGCATAAGGGCTTCGGAACCACCCGCAAAGAGTTGAGATTGATCGTCTCAGTCCATGCGGTGCTGAGTGAGGTTCCAGCGGCAAGCTGTGCTCGCTGCGAGACAGCAAATACAGTCGGAGCGTCCCATGAGGGCGTCTAGTCAATCAACCACAAGGACATCCCTAGATGATGGTTGATCTTTGATTTCCCCTCACGGCGAAATCCGGAGAC
>CAZFMU010000027.1:0-15110 GCA_964520165.1 uncultured Salinarchaeum sp.
AGCGGCGACAGGACGTATCCTGAGGCCCGTAACGGCCGAGCGATCCGTAACGCCCAAGACTCGGCGTTTTCGACCGCGTAGGACTTCGGTGCCGCCTCCCCAAAGAGCAATACCACCGCCGTCACCCCAAAGGTGGCGATGGCAACGGCAGTGCCCTGCTGAAACCCGTAGTACGCCAGTAGCCCCGTTGCCAATGAGGACATCGCGACGTTAACGATGTTGTTGCCCACCAGGATCGTCATCAACAGTCGGTGGGGATCGTCCTTGAGTCGTTTTAGCGATCGGGCGCCTCGGCGCCCCTCCTCGACGAGTGGCTCGACCCGGTGATTGGGTAAGGAGAACATCGCAATCTCCGATGAGGAGAAAAATGCCGATAGCGTGAGCAATACCGCGAGTGCGAGTCCGCCGACCCACAGGGTCATCGACCCACTGATCACGGCGTTTTCGACCACCAGCGGCAACGCGTCAAAGCCCATCAATGGCGACCCTTGCCGTGGTAATCAATTAACTTTATTGACCACACCTTCCGGCGTCCGGACCTTTTTTGATATCTTCACGTCTAATGCGACATGGGGCGTATAGCTTAACTTGGATAAAGCATCGGCCTTCTAAGCCGAGGATTCTGGGTTCAAATCCCAGTACGCCCGTCGTTCACCACGGCGGCCACATGGCGAGTTCGGCGATCAACCTGATGACTCCGGTCCAGTCATTGTGAGAGAAGCCTATTGTGTCCTTCGCAAACAGGGATGTCCTCTTACTGTTGCGTTTCGTACCTGTTATATGACGCATCAGATCACGCTCGATACCGACTGGGACCACCTCTACATCGACGGATCGTGGACTGCCTCCGCGGGCGACGAATCGATCACTGTCACGGACCCCTCGACCCGTGACCCGGTTGCCGAGGTTCCTGCCGGCGTCACGGCCGATGTTGATGCCGCATACGAGGCCGCGGCAGCCGCCCAGCCGGCGTGGGCCGCACAGCCCCCAGCTCGGCGAGCTCAGGCCATCAGGGATCTTATCGACGCCATCGAGGCCAACCGGGAGGCAATTGTTGATCTCCTCGCACGCGAGGCCGGCGGGGCACGCGTCATGGGCGAGACCTCCGTTGAGCTCACGCTTGATCAGGCTCGCGAGGCTGTAACCTACCCGAATCGGGCTGCAGGCGAACACCGGGAATCGAACATCCCGGGCAAGGAACACCGTATCGAACGCGTCCCCAAGGGCGTTGTGACGGCCATCTCGCCGTGGAACTTTCCGCTCAACCTTTCGATGCGGGCGGTGGCACCGGCGATTGCCCTCGGGAATACGGTCGTGCTCAAGCCGGCAACGAACACGCCGATCGTCGGTGGGCTGCTCTTTGGAGCACTCGCGGACGCGGCGGGACTCCCTGACGGGGTGCTCAACGTCGTCACCGGTCGTGGATCGGAGATCGGTGACGCCGTCGCCGGCCACTCACAGAGCGATGCAGTTGCCTTCACCGGGTCAACTGCGGTCGGCCGCCGGGTTGCCTCAATCGCCGCGGAGAACCTCGCCGTCCAGGCGATGGAACTTGGCGGCAACAACGCCCATGTCGTGACCGCTGATGCCGATCTTGAGGCGGCAATCGACAGCGCCGTCTTCGGCAGCTTCGTCCACCAGGGACAGGTCTGCATCTCGATCAACCGGCACGTCGTCCACGAGGATGTATACGACGCGTATGTCGATGCGCTTGTTGAGCGTGTCGAGGCCCTGCCTGTCGGGAGTGCTCACGATCCCGACACGGTCGTTGGCCCGATTATCGACGAGGCCCAGCGCGATGCGATGCTCGGGTATGTCGAGGAGACTGTGGCTGCCGGGGCGACACTCGAGACCGGCGGTGGCACGGTCTCTCTCGTTGATGTCGACGACTCGCTGGTGGTCGAACCGACGGTTCTCTCGGATGTCACCAACGACATGCCGGCGGCATGTAACGAACACTTCGGACCGATCGCGCCGGTACTTCCATTCGCCGACATCGACGAGGCCGTCACCATTGCGAACGATACTCCGTATGGACTCTCTGGATCGGTGCACGCGGGCGATCTCGATACCGCGTTAGATATCGCCGACCGGCTGGAGACCGGACACGTCCACATCAACGACCAGCCGGTTAACGACGAGGCTCACGTGCCCTTCTCAGGAACCAACGCCTCTGGGATGGGTGGGTACAACAGCGAAATCATCCTTCGCGAACTCACTGAGACCAAGTGGATCTCGATCCAGCGAGAGGACCGCGAGTACCCCTTCTAGGCGTCCTCGAAGCCCGCTTCGAAGGCAAACTGGCCGTTGCGCTGGACGATTTCGCCGTCGACCTCGATGTAGGAGTCCTCACTCATGTCGACAATCATGTCGACGTGCACGGCGCTGTCGTTGCGTTCGTTGTCCGGACCGACGGTGTCCTCGTAGGCCCGCCCGACAGCCATGTGGACGGTGTCGCCCATCTTCTCGTCGAAGAGCATGTTGTAGGTGAAGCGGTCGATCGACCGGTTCATGCCGATGCCAAGCTCGCCCAGACGCCTGGCGCCCGGATCGGTCTCGATGACCTCGGCGAGTACCGCCTCATTCTTGCCCGCGGTGAACTCGACAATCTCGCCTCCCTCAAAGCGTAGCCGGACATCCTCGACCTCTCGGCCCTGGTGGTACAGCGGCTTGTCAAAGTGGACCTCTCCCTCGACGCTTTCTGGGACTGGCGCGGTGAACACCTCGCCGCCTGGCAGGTTGTGCTCGCCGTAGTCGTTCTGGACGGGATTGCCCGCGATCGACATCCGCACGTCGGTCTCCTCGCCGGAGACGATGTGGACCTCGTCGGCCGGTTCGAGCATGTCCGCCAGCTGCTGTTGGTGCTCGCGTTGGGCGTCCCAATCCTTGAGAACGGCGTCCCACACGAAGTTTTCATAGACCTCCGTCGGGACTTCGGCCAACTGAGCGTTCGCAGGAGTCGGATACTGGGTGAGACACCACCGCTTTGAGAGGCGCTCCTCCTGGACTGGCATCGTCGCCCGGCGGTAGGCGGCATTCGTCTCCGGCGGGACGTCGCCCTGTTCGGTCACGTTGGCGTGGGCCCGAACGGCGATGTGGACGTCGGCCTCCTCTACGAGGGCGAGGGTGTGATCGGGGGTCTCGAACTCCTCGCGGGCCTGCAGGTAGGCCCGCTGGGCGCGATCGCTGCTGAACAACCCGAGGGGGGTGGCGCCGCGCTCGCCAATGGCCTCGTACAGCGCGACCACAAGATCCTCGGCGACGGGTGGGGCACTGACGACGACCTCGTCGCCTGGATTGAGGTCGACTGAATGATCAACGATGACCTGTGCGTGCTCGCGAACGCGTGGATCCATGGTGGTCACTACCGGCCGAGAGCCCCATACCGGTTCCGGTCGTCCCATCGACCGAGTCAACGGACGATCAACGTTGCTCGATAACTCCTCACCCGATTAACGACGAGATTGTGGTGTCATCTAGCGCTTGCCGTCACGGACGCCTCGTTTGAATCCCTGAAGCGCCCGCCGAAGCATCAGGAGCCCGACAAAGATGACCGTTGCAATCCCGAGTAGGATCACGACGAACAGGAGGTCCATTGCTCTACCGGCATTGACACTGACGCGGGCAAATGGGTTTCGCCGGCGTCAACGGTTGTCGATCGACCGGCGCATCTAGATGGTTACCGCGGTTGACGGAACGTTCTTGACTGTCGCTTGCAACACGCAGCACATGGCCGATCTCTTGCCCTCCACTCCCGACACGTCGGCCGCCGATGAGGCCGCCCCGCGCGTGGTCGGTCTTGACGACGAGGCAGCCGATGATACGCTAGCGGCGCTGTCCTCAACGACAGCGCGGGAGATCCTCCAGACGCTTCACGAGGAGCCGGCGCCGGCCTCCGACCTCGCTGATCGGGTCGACACCTCGCTGCAGAACACCCAGTATCACCTTGAGAATCTCTCTGAGGCCGATCTGGTCGAGGTTATCGACACGGTCTACTCGGAGAAAGGACGCGAGATGGACATCTACGCCCCGACGGACCGCCCACTGGTCGTCGTCGCCGGCGATGACACCGAGGTCCCGACACTCCGGAGCCTGTTGATGCGCTTTTTCGGAGCGATCGCGGTGGTGGCCCTCGCGAGCGTGATCGTCCAAACGCTCGTGGGCGATCTTGGGAGTCTCCTCGGAACCCAGTCTGCGGATGGTGGCGACGACGTCAGCATTGAGTCGACCCCCGACGGTGGGGATATCACAGCAGATGCTGCGACGACGGCGGCCGATGTCGCTGCCGGCCTTCCACCGGGACTGCTATTCTTCGCCGGTGGCGTCCTCACGCTTCTCATCACACTCGGGTACACGCTCTGGCGTCGTCGTGACTGAAACCGGTATTTGACTCTCCAGTAGGCCTTTTGTGACGTCGTCCATGGGTATCGATGGGCGCGTTGCCCCCCGCTTTGGCCCTCCACTCACTGTGATGGTAGTGTAATCGGTGCCAGTACTTCTCCGCTCGGCGTCAGGATCTGTCCCTGTCGCGTGTCCGGCTCGATCACGGCGTAGCCCGGTCGATTCCCTCGTGGATCCGCGTGACTGCCTGGATTCACGATCGTGATGTCGCCGTCGTCGTGAACGGCCGGTCGATGTGTGTGCCCGGTCACGACGAGGTCCGCATCCACCGACCGGCCGAACATCCGCAGTCCGACCCTCCCGCCGTCCTGACGGTGGACGACGGCAATCCGAAGTGGCCCATCGGCGGTCTCGACTGTGGTGACCGTGTTCCTGGGGAGCCGCTTTTCGACCGCTGGCGTGTCGGCATTGCCGTGCACGGCCACGAGTCGGCTCGCGTGCTCCTGAAAGGCCTCGAGAACCGTCTCGGTGGTAAAATCGCCGGCGTGGACAACCGTGTCGGCGGCCGAGAGGTCCGTGGCAAGTTGATCCGCAAAGCGCGGCCGGTCCCGACAGTGTGTATCCGAGACGAGAACGATCATATGACCGGTTGGCGACAGTCAGGGAAAAGTCGCCGGTCGGAACATCGCGGGAGTTTTGATGCGACCGGGCTTACGGTTGGGTATGGATGCGGCGCTTCGGGAGCGGATCGAACGGGCCGTGGAGACAGCCGCGCTGATCAACGCGATCAAACACGGGGGCGGGGCGGACCCCGGTGCGTGTATGGGGCCGCTGATGGGCGAACATCCCGACTTCCGGGAGTATGGCGATCGGATCCCCGAGATCGCCGGGCCGGTCGTCGCCGCGGTGAATGATCTTGAGCACGAAGCTCGCCGGGCCCGACTCGAAGAACTTGATCCCGAGGCGCTGGCCGAGCTTGAGGCCGAGGCGGAGCCCGAGACGGAGCACCCGCTGCCCGAGCTTCCAAACGCCGATGCGTACGATCAGATCCGTATGCGATGTGCGCCAAACCCAAATGGACCCTGGCACCTCGGACACGCGCGCATGCCGGCGGTCATTGGGACTTACAAGGACCGGTACGACGGGTGGTTCTGTATCCGGTTTGACGACACCGATCCCGAGACCAAACGCCCCGACCTCGACGCTTACGATGCCATTCTTGAGGATGTTGCGTACCTCGGATTCGAGCCTGACGCCGTCTATCGCGCCAGCGATCGCCTTGAGTTGTACTACGACCGAGCGCGTGAGTTGATCGAACGTGGTGGGGCCTACACCTGCTCGTGTGATGCCGAGACGTTCTCGGCGCTGAAGAACGACGGCGAGGCCTGTCCGCACCGCGAGAAGGATCCCGAGACCGTCGCCGCCGAGTTCGAGGCCATGATCGATGGCGAATACGATCCGGGCGAGATGGTCCTCCGGGTGCGCACCGACATCGAGCACAAGAACCCCGCCCTGCGGGACTGGGTGGCCTTCCGGATGATCGATACGCCCCACCCACGCGAGACGGCCAGCGAGTACCGGTGTTGGCCGATGCTCGACTTTCAGTCGGGAATCGACGATCACGAGATCGGCATCACGCACATCATCCGCGGGATCGACCTCCAGGACTCCGCCAAGCGTCAGCAGTTCCTCTATGACTACTTCGACTGGGCATATCCCGAAGTCATCCACTGGGGTCACGTCCAAGTCGAGGGCTACGGCGTCCCGCTGTCGACCTCCTCAATCGCTGCGTTGATCGCCGACGGTGATCTTGATGGGTGGGACGATCCGCGCGCACCGACGCTCGCAAGTCTGCGCCGTCGTGGCATCCGCGGTGATGCAATCGTTGAGGCGATGATCCAACTGGGGACCTCGACCTCCAACGTCGACCTCTCGATGAGTACGATCTACGCGAACAACCGCGAGCGGATCGATGCCGACGCCGACCGGTATTTCTACGTCCGCGAGGGCGAGCGCATGCCGATCAGCGACACCGATCCCATTGCACGCCCGCCGATTCACCCCGAGTACGACCGCGGGACTCGCGAGATTCCCGTTGACGATGCCGTGCTTGTCGAGTCTGATGATCTTCCGGCCGTCGGCGAGCGGGTCTGGCTCAAGGGGCTTGGTCCCGTTCGTCGCACCGACGATGGGTTCGTCGGAACCGATGACGACATTGAGGCGGTCCGATCGGGTGAACTATCGGTGATTCACTGGGTTCCGGCGGACGCCTCGATTCCAGTCACGCTCCGAACGCCCGAGGGCGATATCTCCGGGCGGGCCGAGCCTGGTCTCGCTGACGTAGCGCCCGACGAGGTGCTTCAGTTCGAGCGCGTGGGCTTCGCTCGGATCGACACCACGGATCCTGAGATTGTCGCGTACTTTGCCCATCCCTGAGTCAGGGATAGTCGATTGTCACGCTGTCACGAACGGTGCCGCTGCCATCGCGTAACGTAACGCGTACCCGGTCAGCCTGATTTGCGCCGGCGATCGTGTAGGTGCCATCAGCTGCCCCAACGGTCGTGCTGTCGCGCACCGTCCCATCCGGTCGGAGGCTCTCGATCAGGAGCTCTGCATTGGGGTCATCGGTCGTTATGTCGACGGTGACGTCAATCGCATTCCCGCCGCCAGCGGTAGCGGTCACTGACTCGATAATGTAATTTTGTCCGATCACGTCAACGCCGAGGACGGCCGTGTCGTCCCCGGCACTCGCATACAGTCGGGTGCTCCCGGTGTCTTCAACCCCCAATGCTGCTGTTGCCGTCCCGCTGGTGTCCGTCTGCGTGGTGCTCGTTGTGACCTCAATGACCCCCTCATCGGTCGTGCCGATATCCACGGTCGCGGACGTGATCGGCTCGCCGGCCTGGTTCGTGACTACCACTACGCCGTCGACCGTGTCGGTACTCTCAACAATCTCAAGCCGCTCGCCGACACGGGTCACCCCCGGCTGAGCGGCCATCGCGTCGCGATCCCAGCTGATGTTGTACACCGCCGTTGCTGGCTGTGTGACGTTATCCTGCAGCGCAATATCGAACGTGGACCGCGATTCCCCACCGTCGAGTCCGACCGCGGCCATCCGGAGGGTGTATTCCTGCTTTTCGAGGCCGATATCGATATAGTCGCTACCGTTGGCGATGACGGTCGCATCGGGTTCGTCGGCAAGTTGCTCCTCCCAAAGACCGGGCTGCTGGGTTGGCAGTCTGAGCACGACCGGGCCGCTTCCCTCTGGGGCGATTCGCAGCTCCCGTGTTGGACCGCTCAGCACCGCCGGATCGACGACAACTGCCTGGGTGCCCTGACGGTCGTAGGTCCCCTCAAGAAGCACGATGTTGAGCCGATCGCCGTCGATCACGTGCTGATCCGCGATCGGAATCGTGGCCTCCGCAAAGCGGTTGTACACCAATGAGTGCTCGTAAACCGTCGTTGGTGCGTTCTGATACTCGCTGTACGACGGGGTATATTGTAGCCACCTGGTGTCGTATCCTGTCTCAAGGATCGTGTCGGTAGGCCCCGTGTAAGGCCCACCGATGACCTCCGCGTTCGAGATGGTGACATTCCGCGCTGGATCGACGGTTTCGAGAGCCCCCGACGGTGGTGGCGGGTTGATTGCGAACAGCCGCGTCGTATACCGTGTCCCGAGCTTGACGCTTGTCGAGCGGAGCGCCCTGTCGGATCGGGCGTTCACCAGTGTGTTGCGTAGCTCAATCAGATCCTCCTGAACCGTCTGGCTGTGATCGAACTCGGTATCGGCGTTCTGTTGTGGCACCTGCACCGCCTGATAGCCCGCAAACGCGATCACAAGGATGCCCAACAGAAGGACGAATCCCACCCAGACCGACTGCCCCCGTCGGTCGGCCCACAGCCTCATATATCCGTCCTACACCCGATGGCCACTTAAAATACCGTCCGTGTCAGACGAAGAGGGCGAAGACCCCGGTTGCGACGAGAATCGACGCCAGGCTGTATTTGAGTCCGCTCGCCCAGGACCCCTCGCCGAGTTCGCCAGCCACGAGTCCAGCCCCGAAGCCCTGGACGAGTGCCGCGTGTAACAACAACAGCCGGTATTGACTGCGATCAATGGTGGCGTTCAATGCCTGCCCAAAGACTCCGGCGGTGACCTCAACCTCAGGGAGTACAGCCAGCTGGGCGAGAAAGAACCGGTCGATGACGACCAGCATGAACAGGTACAATCCAAAGCTGATCAGTACGATCACGACGTAGCTTTGGGTTTCGCTGCGACGGTCGGCAGCGAGTTCGTGCTCGCGCTGGGCGTCCTGTGCGGCAATATCGATGGCACGGTAGAGATTGCTGCTGTAGCGGCTCGCGTCGGTCAACAACGCAATCGTTCGGTCGCCCGATGCGAGTTTGAGCCGACGACGGAGCCGATCGAACGCCTCACCGACGGCCGCTCCCCACCGGACATCGTTGGCAGCCCGTTCAAGCTCGGTGCTGAGGGCGCCGGTGGCCCGCTTGGCGGTCAGTTCAAGCCCTTCGGCAAGCGTCAGTCCCTGTCGGTTGGCGCCCGACAGCTGTTCTAAGAGGTCCGGAAGTGCTCGCCCCCGTGCGCGGTCACGCCGCACAGTGCGCTCGTACCTCATTGCGAAGGGCCCCAGCGTGATCGTGACCGGCAGGACCACGTAACTCGCCGTCGTCACAACCGGCTGTGTTGTCCACGCAGGCGGTGTGAGGAGTCCTGTGGCCGCTCCACCGATGACGACTCCGATTGCTACCGGCACACTCACGAACAGCACGCGGATTGGGCGTCCACGAAGCCACGCTACCGGGCGCTCGCGTAACGCTGCCAGCCGGCCTGGGGTCCGATGGCGGAGATACCGATCGAGCCGTTCGTCGTCGGCAACGGATTCGGGAACCGGTAGGCGTCCGGAGTCGGCGTGTTCGTGCGCAACCGCTGTCGGCGCCCGCGAGAGCCCGGCGGTCACCCAGAGAAATCCGGCTGTCAGGAGTGGGACCCCGCCGTAAATTACCGCTGCGAGCGGGAGAATTGCTCCGGACCCGCCAATGACACCTACGACAACAAGTACGATCACGGCGAAGATGGGCGCCACGACCAACAGCCCCACGTAGAGTTCGGCGTACAGCGCAACCTCTTCGAGAAAGGCGCTCTGCTCGCGCTCAACCTCGCGATAGAACTCCTCTGACTGCGATTCAAGATACCGCGTAACGTTTCCGCCGGACTCGACGGTCCCGATCAGTCCTTCGAGGAACGACGCCAACGCGTCGCTTGCGGTCCGATCCTTAAGCGCCTCAAGTGCCCCGATCGGTGCGGCACCGAGGTGGTCGATATCGTTGATCGCCGTCTCAAACTCCGCGGCGAGGGCTCCGTATTCGGCGCGTGCGTCCGCCAGTGCCCGGATCGCTTCGAACAGCGACACGCCACCCTGTGACAGCGCATAGAGGTAGGCGACGCCATAGGGGAGGAGATAGTCGATCCGTGCACGCCGTCGTCGTGCATTGAGCACCGGTCGTCCCAGCCGCCAACCCCCGACGATCCCGCCGCCGAGTATCCCGATCACAACACCGATGCCAACCGCATAGGGCCACCCGATCCCTCCGCGATACCACCAGATCAGGCCGATTGCCAGTCCAATTGCGGCCGTGACGAGTGCCGTTCGCCCGGCAACGGCGACCGTGCGGGTGAGATAGAGGTCGACCGGGACGCCGATCCGGGCCTGATTCAACCGCCGCCGATACCCTTCGAACCGGTCCTGTCGACGCTTGATCGCGGCGCGGAGCCGGCCATAGCGTCTGAGATGGACGGTCTCGCGTACATCAGTCGTAGAGTCGACTGCTCCCCGCTCCGGGGCCGGCTGATCGGTGTCGGGTCGGTCAGACATACTCGGTCGGATCAAGCGTCCCCGCCTGTAGCTCCGGAACGACCGATTCCGGATCACGAACGAACGTATGAAGCACCCCGGTGATCGCCCGGTGATCGTCAACATCGGACTCAACGAGGTACTGCAGGAGGGTCCGTCGTGTCTCGAACTCGTCCTCTAAATGCGCTGCAGACCAGTCGCGCACGTCGCGAATCCGATGGTATAGCTGTGGTTCGTTCACCTGTTCGAACGTGTCATCGCTAACATCCCATCGGTAGATGGTCCGCGGTTCAATGGTATTGGTATCCGTCTCTGCGACCCCGAGCTCGACGACCTCGTTTACCCGACGGACGCGCCGACTCCCGAGGAAGGACTGTCGCTGGAGGACAATCACGTCAAGCGCTCGCACCATCTGCTCGGGCACCGCGAGCGGATCGTTCGTGAGGCGGTCGATCGCAGTCTCGACGCTGTCGGCGTGAAACGTGCTAAAGCCCGTGTGACCGGAAGCAATCGCCTGGAAAAATGTTAGCGCCACATCCGGGTCGGTCCGGATCTCCCCGACAAGGAGATACTCCGGGCGCTGTCGCAACCCGGCACGCAGGAGCCGGTACATCCCGATCCCGGTCTGCTCGCCGCCCGTTGCATCACGGGTTAGACTCTGGATCCAGTTGTCGTGTGGCAGCGTGATCTCGCGGGTGTCCTCGATGGAGATCACCTTGCTGTTTGGCGGGACAAAGAACGCACTCGCGTTCATGGTCGTGGTTTTCCCGCTGGCGGTCCCGCCGACGAACAGCGTGTCCATCTCGTGTTGTACGGCGAGCCAGAGGTACGTCGCCATATCAAGCGAGATCGTCCCCAACTCGATTAGATCGACCGGCGTGTACGGCGTTGCGGCGAACTTCCGAACCGTGAAGTTCGACCCGCGCGCACTCACGTCGGTTCCGAGAGTGAGTTGGATCCGCGATCCATCCGGGAGGCTGCCATCGACGAGCGGATCGGCCATCGAGATGTGCTTGCCGCTTCGTTGGGCCAACCGGGTCACGAACGTCGAGAGTCGTTCGTCCTCGAAGCTGAGACTGGTTCGTAAGTCGCGGTAGTGCTCGTGGTAGACGAACACTGGCAGATCGGGACCCACACACGAGATGTCCTCGATGTGCGTATCGTGCATCAGCGGATCGAGCTCCGCGTAGCCAACGAAGTCCCGCTGCAGGTAATACTGCAACTTGCGGAGCGTCGTCGCATCGAGGCCGTCACCGTACTCGGCGAGCAACGCAACAACCTCGTCTTGAAAGACCCGCTCGCGCGATGTTGCATCAACCTCGCGATACAACAGGACATCCCGGAGCACCTCCGTGAGGTCCGTCCGGACGTAGGATTCGAACGCGTCAAGACCGACCTCGTTGATGAGATACCGGTAGGCCCGCGCCTCCGGATCGTAGACGATCGAGGCGAAGGCGTGCGGGCGGTTTAGCCAGTAGTGTTCGATCGCGGTGACGCGATCTAGGTACGACCACTCGAAGTATTGGTCACGAATGGCCTCGCGGGTGGGGACCGGAAGATCAAGATCCGATTCTGTCTCATAGTAGCGGTTGACGGCGTCGACAACCCTCTGTTTGAGCCCGCTAGTTGGAAGCGACGCGTTTGGGTCCTGCTCTCCTGTGTCCTCGGCCGGAAAGACGAATGCGTCGTCCGTTGATGTGTTGCTGGCGTCCCCAGACGCCGGTCGATCCCCGTCCACAACGGAGCATACCTCCCGGAGGGGAAAATCCTTGCTACCTGTCCACAGACAGCGCCATCTGCGTGCCTCAAAACACGGCCAATAGGCGGCTCACACGTAGCCGTTGGCGCGCAACTCCGCAATGAGGTCGTCAACGAGGGCGTCGGCGCTCTCGTATGGGAACTCACTGGAAAGCTTCGAGTGCATTTCCATCGCCGTCATCGAGAAGTCCCCCGATTCGAACCGGGTTGCCGGCCCGTCGGGAAGCGCCGGGAGAAGATCCATCGGCCCTCCGACCGGGTAATCGGCCCCCTCGAAGGCGGCAACCAGTTGCTCGCGGAGGTCCTCTTCGTCTGCCATTCTGTCTCCGCCTATCGGCGGCCGATCAATAAACGTTCTCGTTCGTCGTGTGCGATCGGTTACTGGCGGACAATCACGACGGCCTCGTCGGTCTCGACGAGGTCGCCCTCGCCGTCGTAGGTTCGCGCCTCCGCAAGCTCGTAGGTATCTGGAGCGAGGGTCTCACCGGCAATTTCGAGCCCCTCGTCGGTAATGGTGTACTCACCAGCCTCGATAGCTTGATCGAACTCACCGATCTTCGCGCCATACTCGGGCCCGAGCGTGGCGTAATCGAGATCGACATCGACAATCTCGGTCTCAATGGGAGCAGGCCCGTCGCTGGTGGTGAGGGTCTCGACGTGCATGACCTCCTGGATCGCATCCTCGAAGCCGGCAACGTCGCCGTAGACGACCGCTTCCGTGAGGTCGGTGTTCAATGCCAGTTGCCGATCGGTCTTGTATCGCCGGAGGGCGCCGATGACTGCCATCGCCGTTTCGCCGGCCGTCTCGTTGGCCTCATAGCCGGTTGGTGTCGGCCAGTCGAGCGTGTGGATGCTCGTGCCGTCGCCGTAGCGAGCCTGCCAGATCTCCTCAGTGATGTGGGGCAACAGTGGCGCGAACAGTTTCAGAAAGGTCCGGTGGGCCCGCACAAGCGCAAACTCCGTCGACTGTCGGGACGTGCCATCAAGTCGCTGTTTGGCGATTTCGAGATAGTCATCACAGTAGGTGTTCCAGAAGAACGTCCGCAGTCGATTGCGGGCCTTCGAGAACTCATACGCCTCGAAGTACTCGGCAATCTCGGCGATTACCCCGTCGAGCTCAGCTAATAGCCACTCGTCGATCGGATCAAGTTCGGCGGGCGGCTCAACCGTTGTCGGCGCCAGCTGGTCGACGAGTTTGGAGGCGTTCCAGAGCTTCCGGAGAAGCTTTTCGCCGGCCTCCAGGTCGCCCTCCTTGAACGGGAAGTCATCACCAATTGAGGTTCCGGCCGCCCAGTACCGCGTCGCATCGACCGGGAACTCCGCAAGCACCTCGTCGGGAGCGACGATGTTGCCCTTGGATTTGGACATCGCCTCGCGGTTCTCATCAAGGACCATCCCGTTGATCATCACGGCGTCAAAGGGCACCTCGCCGGTGTGCTCGTAGCACTTGACGATGGTGTGAAACAGCCAGAATGAGATAATGTCGTGACCCTGAGGCCGGAGATCCATTGGGTACAACTCGGGGTTTTCGAACTCCTCGGGGGTCGCCTTGCCGGTTCCGAGTTCCGCTGGCTCCCACCCACAGTTGATCAGTGGCGTCAACGAGGAGGTCGCCCACGTGTCGAAGACATCCTCCTCGGGCACAAAGTGCTCGTGGCCACACGCCGGACAGGCCTCGACCGGGGGGTCGTCGGCGAGTGGGTCGACTGGAAGCTGCTCGCGGTCGGCGAGGATCGCCTCGCCGCAGTCCTCGCAGTACCACACCGGAAACGGAATCCCCGAGTCGCGCTGGCGGGAGATACACCAGTCCCATTCGAGCCCCTCGATCCAGTGTTCGTACCGGGTGAACATCTTCTCGGGGTACCAGTCCATCGACGCGCCGGCTTCGAGATACTCGTCGGTTTTATCGAGGAGTTCGACGTACCACTGCTCGGTCACGCGGAATTCGATGTCAGTCCCACAGCGCTCGTGGACGTTGACCGTGTGGGTGATTGCCCGCCGATCGCGGAGCCGGCCAGCTGCATCGAGGTCCTCAACGATGGCCTCGCGGGCCTCCTTCGTCGAGAGCCCCTCGTAGTCACCAGCGCGGTCGGTCATCGTTCCCGAAGCGTCGATGGCGATCCGCAACGCGAGATCGTGGGCCTGGTACCACTCGATGTCGGTCTGATCGCCGAAGGTACAGCTCATGACGACGCCGGTGCCCTCCTCGGGATCAACCCGGTCGTCGGCGAGGATCGGGACCTCGTGGTCGAACAGTGGCACGCGGGCGGTACCACCGACAAGGTGGGCGTTTCGGTCGTCCTCAGGGTGGACAAACATTGCCACACACGCCGGCAGCAACTCCGGACGGGTCGTCGAAATAACGATGTCGTCGCCGGGCGCCGTTGGCGTTGGATACTCGGTGTCGTCCGTAGGATCTGCTGGTGGATCGCCGCCGAGATCAACCAGTTCGAAGGCGATGTCGTTATAGTGTGAGTCGCGCTCGGCATCCTCCATTTCGACCTGTGAGATGGCCGTCTCGCAGTCCGGACACCAGATCGTCGGCGCCCGTCGGCGGTACTCACGGCCCTGTTCATAGAGATCGATAAACGACAGCTGTGAGATCCGCTGGACACGGGGCTCGATGGTCTTGTAGGTCCGGTTCCAGTCGATTGAGGTACCAAGGCCCTGGACCTTCTCGGTGAACTCCGCTTCGTAGTCCTGACAGACTGTCCGACACTTCTCTTGGAACTCTTGCCGGGAGAAGTCACCGTGGTTGATTCCCAGTTCGCGTTCGGTGAGACGCTCGCTGGCAATACCGTTGTCGTCGTAGCCAAACGGGAACAGCGTATCCGACTCGTACATCCGGTGGAATCGGGCAATGAAGTCCTGCAGGGTGAATCCATAGAGGTGGCCCATGTGCAGGCTTCCCGAGACGGTCGGTGGTGGCGTATCGATCGCGAAGGCGAGGGCTGGGTCATCGACATCCTCGTAGGTGTAGGTCCCCTCTTTGACCCAGTACGCTTGCCAGCGTGATTCGACGGTTTCGGGGTCATACGCCCCATCGAGGCGCGCCTCCTCGTGGGGGCTGCGGTCCGGCGTGTCGTGGCTTTGGTGTGTGTTCGACATGACTGCGTGATTCGGATGGTCGGCGGCTGG